>JABFSD010000790.1 GCA_013140935.1 Acidobacteriota bacterium | reverse complement strand
CTGACGAACCAGTTTGGTCTTGCTGACGATTGAAGGTCGGATTGCCTACGGGAATGACGGTCGGCGTGATCGCCGAAATCGCAAAAGGATTGCGCCCTGAGTTGGGCAAGTCAGAAAGAATCTGTTTGCTGATTACGGTTCCGGTCGAGGCCGTAGAAGTTTCCATCAATGGCACATCGCCCGTGATGAGTACGGTTTCGGCTACGTCGCCAATCATCATCGCTAGATCGAGTGTGACCTGTTGTTGCGTTTCAATCAGCACGTCAGTGCGGTCGGTTTTCTTGAAGCCGGTGAACGTCGCCGTGATTTTGTATTTGCCGGGGTCTACGCGCTCAAACACGTATTCGCCCGCTTCGTTGGTCACGGTCGTGCGACTGACGTTGGTCGCTTCGTTGAGCAGCGTGAGCGTCACGCCGGGCAGAATGCTGCCCGCGTTGTCGCGTACCGCCCCGCGCAAACCACCCTGAAATGATTGCGCCAGAGCCGATGGCACCAGCAAGGCGCACAGCAAAAGGACGGTGATGAAAATGGTTTTTACGCTTCGGTGAGTTGAGGCGTTACGGTGAGTAGGACGAATTTTGTCCGCGAAGAGCTTATCTGTTAGCATCCGCGTCGCTCCTTTCCTTTTAACGGGTAAATGAGTGGAAAACCCCGCCGCAGGCCGCCAAGCTCAAGCGGGGTTTTCGTTTTGGTTTTAAGTGTTATTGATTGCCGCCGCTTCGCTCGCTTCCTTCCAGCATCGCCGATTCATTTCACCATCGCGCGAGCGAACGTTCGATGCGTCTATAGACGCCGACACCATTTTCGCTCGGCACATTGCGTGCCACGCCAGTCAATCTCCAACAACGAGAGGTATAAAGTCTGAATCTGGCTCGCTTTAGCTACGTTGGTCACGACTGACAGGCTTGTCGTTCTAAGATTACCTTGAGACAAAAATGTCTTGATCGAATAGTGCCAGACATTTTTGTGTGAGGCTGGAGTAACGGGTTGTCAGCGTGCAGGAAGGAAAGCCGCTTTGCCTTTGACAAGCAGCGTTTCTGAGCCGTTGTCCAGACATGAGCCAGAGCATTCATTGGACGAAAGGTTGAGTCAGCTTTTTGTGATGTGTTTGGGTGTTACGTTTTTGTTGGCTGAAAAAGTAGAAATGACACTTTTGTATTCTGCATCTATGCTCACAAGCGGCGTACTCAAACGTTATTCCGCGGGATTGAGGTGGTCGTCAGATGATGTGGTGGGCGCGTACGCAATTGGCGACGTTCGCGTTCAAGCTCAAGGCGCAAACGTTGATTTTCGAGTTTCACTTGTTCATTCGCTATTTTTTCATGTTCAAGTGCCAGTTTGGCGCGTTCCAATTCGAGTGCGTGTTGATATTGCTTTTCACGCCATTGGTCGCGTTCGGCCATGCGCTCAAGTTCAACAGCAAGAGCTACGAACTTGATAGAAACGTCTTCGTGTTTTTGGTCGAACTTCTCGACTTTCTTTTCAAGACGCGTTAGCCGGTCATCAAAAGTTATAAGCGCTCTCAGTGCTTCCCAAATACTTGCCCACATTGGCGAGCCTCCTGTCTATTTCGGCCATCCGTTGTTCGTGGCGAGAGTCATAGTCAGCCGTTCGCTCCCAGCGTTCTTCGCTTTCGCGCTGGTGTTCTTTCAAAATCACGGCTGTGCGAATCAACTCTTCTTTGAATTTTTCCCAATCACTTTGGGGAATTTCCAACGTAATCATTTTTTCCATAACAAAACTCCTTTGCTCTCGTTCGTCATTACAAAGCGGGCGCATCATAACACGGTGATGGGGCGCAGCCGTTAGCGTTGCGACGCAGGCACAATGCTGTTGGTGAAAGGCGCACGTTCAAACGTCATCCCGTCGCCCGTCACGCGCGGATCGCCTGCGTCAGTCAAGATTTTCATCAACTGCGCCGCCATCTTTTCGCGCGTTTTGGCATAGCGTGCATCCGCCGCGACGTTCGTCATTTGATGCGGGTCTTTTTTCAAATCGTAAAGCTCTTCCGCCGGACGCCGCGCGACTGCGCGTTCATAAAACGGTTTCCATTGCGCGTCGTTGCGATGCGCGACGAGCCACGCTTTCGTCGGACTCGCATCCATATCGGCAAACGCCGCGTAAGTGTCCGTCTCCAACGCTTCCTGCGAAGGTGTGTTCGTGTCGGTCAACAGATTGGGCAAACCCAGTGGCCAGCGTTCGGGTTTGAAGTTGCGGATGTAAAGAAAGTCCTGCGTACGCAACGCGCGTTGCGGATAAGGCAGGTTGTCGTTCGCCATCGCGACGTGGCGTTCGCGTCCGGCGATGACCCACGCGCGCGACTTATCAATCAACTCGTTTGGGCCGCTTTTATCGGATTGCATCAGGTTGAGCAGGCTGCGGAAGTTCATTCCTGCCGGATGCGCAACGCCCGCGACATCCAACATCGTAGGCGCAAGGTCGGGAATGCTCACCAGATCATCAATCACGCGCGCCTTGCCTTTAATGCCTTGCGGCCAACGCATCGTGAGAGCTACGCCCGTGCCGAAATCGTAAAGATTGCATTTGCCATTCGTGACGCCGGGCATGCCGTGATCGCCGCTCACGACGACCAGCGTCGTCGCCGCTTCGCCGGTCTCTTCCAGCCGTTGCAACAAGACGCCGATGTAAGCGTCCCACGCCTGCGCTTCGCCTAGATAATCGGCTACGTCCTCACGGATTTCAGGCACGTCGGGCAGGAAGGGCGGCAACTTGCCTTTCAACGCATCAGGCTCAATCGCCCACAACTTTTTGCCGGAGCCTTTGATCCAGCGGCGATGCGTGGTCGTGCTGCCGAAGAAGTAAAGCCACGGTGTTCCGGTTTTACGCGCCGCAAGAAATTGATCAAAGTTTCCTCTGACATCGCCGAGCAATTTGCCGCGCGCGGCGTCGAGCGATTGGCCTTCGCTCATCAGCTTCGTGACGTTTTCGGAATAGTCGTTCGAGAGCCGTCCGGCTTTTTCATATTCATATTTCGTATTGCCAAACGGCGCATCATTCGGCGTGCCGGGACTCCAGACTTTGTGCGATTGGCCGATGTGATAGCCCGCGTCGCGCAACAACAGCGGCCAACTCGGAATCTTTTCGTCCCACTCGGCGGTATGCAAAATCGCGCCGCGTCCGGTGTTGAAAAAATACCGCCCCGACATCAGCGAACTGCGGCTCGGCGTACACGACGGCGCATTCACAAAGGCGCGACGAAACAGCACGCCTTCGCGCGCGACGCGATCAATGTTCGGCGTTTTGACGACTTGATTGAGCGAAGGGAATTTTTCGAGCGTAGCGTAAATGCTCGCATAACGTCCCCAATCATCGGCGAAGCAAAACAGGATGTTAGGGCGCGCGGGTTTTTGTTGGGCGATGCTGCGCGGCGTTTGCCACCAGCCAGCCAGACAAACGGCAGCGACCAAGAGAAGGCGAACGAATTGTTTTTGCATAACGGACTCTCGTCAGGGATTTGATGAAGCGCCGTTAGCATAGCGATACCAAAACTTTCCGTAAACCAGTTCGCGCGCGACCGTGCCCCAAATCCGTGAATCGGAAGAATTGGGGCGGTTATCGCCCATGACGTAGTACTGATTGGCGGGCACAACGGTTGGCTCAACCGTATCAACACTACGGTAGTCGGCTTGCATATAGGGTTCGTCGAGCATCTTGTCGTTGATGAAAACGCGACCGTCACGCACTTCAACCGTTTCGCCCGGCATGCCGACAATACGTTTGACATAACTCTTGGTCGTATCGAGCGGATAAAGATGGCCCACAATGTCGCCGCGCTGAAGTTCGCCAAATTGCTTCCAAAGAAAAACCTTATCCCCAGCGTTCAGCGTGGGAGACATCCCTTTTCCCTCAATGCGAATCGGTTGAACGACGTAAACGACAATCACCACCGCCAGCAACTGGTAGAGCAAAAGCAAAACGACGGGAATGATGAGCAGCCAAAGCCACTTCAGGCTGCGCTTACGCGGTGGTTGCGTTTCTTGATAAGTTTGCATGGTACGTGTTCCTCCTGACGGTTCGCTGGCGTAATCGGGTTGCGGCGGAAGAAAATAACAGAGCTTTGTTAATGCCTCCAACCGATGGGCGTTTATGCTGGTGTAAGTCGCTCAAACGACAAGGAGGAGAAAACGTGATTGCTGCTGCCACCAGTTTGCGCGCCGTTCCGGGACGCGTTCCAACAATGAATAAGCCGCTGAATAAAGCGCCGAAAACGCCGCTCGAAAGTCTGTTCCGCGAACATTACGACCGCGTATACCGCGCGGCTTATCGCGTGACGGGCAGCGCCACCGACGCCGAAGACGTATTGCAAACCGTCTTTCTGCGGCTGGCGCGGCAGGGCGGCGAGTTGAATCTGGAACCGCATCCGGCCAGTTATTTGCACCGGGCGGCGGTGAACGCTTCTTTGGATTTGTTGCGCCAGCGCGGACGCGCCGCTTCGGTTCCGTTGGAAGATGCGGCTTTGGTGAGCGCAACGGACGATCCCGCGCGTACGCATCATGACCGCGAGTTGCAACGCGCGATGCGCGAAGCCGTCGCGCAACTCAATGACAATCAGGCGCAGATGTTCGCGTTGAAATACTTTGAGGGCTACGACAATCAGCAGATCGCCGAGTTGCTCGGTACGTCGCCGATGGTCGTGGGAGTTTTGCTCCACCGGGCGCGGGCGCGCGTCAAAAAGGCTTTGGCAAATTTTGTGAACCACAGTGAAGGAGGGAAGGCTTAATTATGAAACGCAATCTTAACGAAACATTCGATCAAACGGCGCAAGCCATTCGTCACACCGAACCCGGCGCGGCGCAACTCGACGCGGCGGCTGACAACGTTTGGGCGCGCATCGCGCAGGAAGACGTGAGCGCGGCGGCTCCGGCGGCAATGCCGGAAAGCATTCCCAAAGTTCTGCGAGGATGTGAGGATTTTCAGGCGCTGATTCCGGCTTATCTGAACGGACAGTTGGCACAGGCGCGTACGATGTTGTTGGAAGACCATACGCGCGAATGCCTGCCGTGCCGACGCGCGTTGAAAGAAGCGCGCAATGGCAATGCGGTCAAAGTTGC
>JABFSD010000813.1 GCA_013140935.1 Acidobacteriota bacterium | reverse complement strand
GAACGGCATCCCTGCGCCGCTCTTTTTCGTTTCACCCGGACAAATCAATTTTCAAGTTCCCGAACGCACGATGATCGGTCCCGCGACCATCATCATTCGCAATTCATTCGGCAACGTGTCGCTCGCGCGTCTCAACCTCGCGCCCGTCAGCCCCGGCGTATTCACGCGGCTCGCCAACGGCAAAGGCGCACCGGCGGCGGTGGCTTCCACCGACAACGGACAAACCTATGCCCTCTCAATGAGCAACGCCGACGGCTCTCCGGTCGAAGTTCAGGTCGGCCATATCGCTGTCTTTTTCGGCACTGGTTTACGATTTCAATCCGGCGCTCTGTCAGCCACTGCCGCTGGAATCGCGCTCACACCGGCTTACGCGGGCGTGCAAGGCCAACTTGTCGGCCTCGATCAAATCAATCTCATCATCCCTGAAACGTTGCGCGGCAAGGGCGAAACCGAGCTGATCTTCCTATTTGATGGACGAAATGCGAATGCCATCCGCATTAAAGTGCGTTGAGAATCAGCTCCCACGAAAAAAAGTAAGCACTCACTTACTTTCCCTATTGACAGTTTTCGCGCCCAGCCGCTAAGGTAAGTGCGTACTTACTTACCAGAAAGAGTTCATCAACGAATGACGCTGAGAATGACGCCGAAAAAAGAATTGGCACAAAAAGATTCTGAAAGAAGCCCCGTGCGCATGGCCGCCGAAGATCGCCGCCAGCAAATTCTCGACGTAGCGGTGCGGCTGTTTTCACAAAAGGGCTTTCGCGGCACGACGACCAAAGAGATTGCGCTCGCGGCGGGCGTCAACGAAGCCATCATCTTTCGGCACTTCGCTACGAAAAGTGAGCTTTACGCCGCGATCATTGACAGCAAAGGCGAGCAAGGATGCATGCACGAGATGCAGGCGCAAATCGCGCAGGCCATCGCCGCCAAAGACGACAAAAAGGTATTTGAAACCTTCGCGTTGAGCGTGCTCGACTTTCACCAACACGATGAGACGCCGATGCGCATCTGGTTTTACAGCGTGCTGGAAGGCAACGAACTCAGCAAAATGATCTTTCGCAATCATATGGCAACCATGCATCGCGTGTTGGCCGATTACCTCAAACAACGCATGCGCGCCGGCGCGTTTCGCAAAGTCGAACCGAACACCGCCGTGCGCGCTTTTAACGGAATGGTAATGGGACACGCCATCCACGAACGCTTTTTCGCTGACGAAGCCCACGAGTTGCTCAACATCAACAACCGGCAGGCGGCGGAACGTTTCACCGATATTTTTCTGGCAGGCATAAAAGCGAACACCGTTTAGAGTACCGCCTTTAGGCGGAATCGGATTGCAAGTCGGCTAAAGCCTCCGATTCCGCCTCAAGGCGGTACGCTAAACGGTGCGCCCTAATAATGAATCAAGCAGGAACATACCTCGTGAGGAATCAAATGGGAGAAGGAACCACCACAACACGAATGATAAAAGGAACTTTGCTATTCGCACTGCTCTTCACCGCAGCGGCTTGCACACGCAAGGCAGAAGGCGAAGCCAAAACGAAAGCCGCGACCGCTACGGCTTCACCTACGGCAGCGCCGCCAGTAGAAGTCAGCACGGCTACGGCCATCACGCGCGCAATGGCACGTAGCGTCGAAGTCGTCGGTTCGCTCGCCGCTGACGAAGAAGTCGTCATTTCGGCGCAAGTGCCCGGCGAAGTCGCCCAAATCAACATTGATTTCGGCAGCTTCGTACAAGCGGGGCAAGTGATCGCAACACTCGATCAACGCGATGCCAAGCTGCGCATCGAACAAGCTGAAGCCTCGTTAAAACAAACGATGGCACGGCTGGGTATGACGAGCGATAAGTTCGATCCCAATCAAGCTGCCGACGTAAAAGTCGCCAGAGCCTCTCTCGATTGGACGAAGATGGATTTGGAGCGCGCCACCAAGCTCGTCGAAAACGGCGACGTAGCGCGTTCGATTTATGACAACGCGCTCACCCAAAACCAGCTTGCGCAAGCGCGTCATCAGGCGGCGCTCGATGCCGTCAATCAACAACTCGCCGTCATCGAGCAGCAAAAGTCCGCCATCAATCTTGCCAAGAAAGCGTTGGGCGACACCATCGTGCGTTCGCCTATCACCGGCGCAGTAAAAGAAAAGCACACGTCGCGCGGCGCTTACCTTTCACAACAAAGTTTGCGCATCGCCACGCTGGTTAAAATCAATCCGCTCAGATTACGCGCAGACATTCCCGAATTCGCGGCGGCGGCGGTGCGCACCGGCCAACAGATGCTGCTCGAAATTGACGCCTTCCCCGGACGCAAGTTCACCGGACGCATCGCGCGCATCGGCGCTTCGCTCAACGAACAGACGCGCGCTCTTACCGTCGAAGCCACGGTCGCCAACCCCGGCAATCTGCTGCGTCCGGGTATGTTCGCCAAGTCTTCGTTGATTACCGCGCCGAACGCGCAGGCTACGATGATTCCGTCAAAAGCCGTCGTCAGCATCGCAGGCTTGACCAAGGTTTTCGTGATCGAAAACGGCAAAGCCGTCGAACGCATTGTCAAAACCGGAACGAAAGACGGTGACTTGATCGAAATCAGCGAAGGCGTTCGCACGGGCGAAAACGTTGCGTTGAATAATTTAGACAAGCTCCAAACCGGAACGACTGTGAGCAACAAATAATTCTCTCCATGAAGCCGCACGAAGAAAACACGAAGAAAAGTTTTTCTGCTTCGTGTCTTCCTTCGTGTGACTTCGTGGACGAAGAGAACGAGGGAGAAGGTCATGCAAAAGTTAGCTGAAATTTGTGTTCGTCGTCCCGTCTTCGCCACGATGTTGATTGTCACATTGATGGTGTTGGGGATGTTTTCTTATACGCGCCTTGAGGTCGAGCGCTTCCCGCGCGTCGAGTTACCTACGATAGCCGTCACAACGATTCTGCCGGGTGCCGCACCGCAGGAAATCGAAACCGAAATCACCGACAAGATCGAAGAAGCGCTGAACACCATCAGCGGCATAGAAGAGTTGCGTTCCACTTCGTCAGAGGGCGTCTCGCTCGTGATCGTGCAATTCGATCTCGAACGCAATCTCGACGCGGCGGCGCAAGATGTGCGCGACAAACTCAACATCGCGCTGCCCAACCTGCCGCCCGATGTCGAACAGCCTACGGTGCAAAAGCTCGACCCTGATGCTTCGCCGATTTTGACACTTTCGATTGCCTCGAACCGTTCGGTGCGCGAGATGACGGAATACGCCGACAAGGTGTTGCGCCGCCAGCTCGAATCGGTAGACGGCGTAGGCCAGGTCACGATCATTGGTGGACGCAAGCGCCAAATCAATGTGTTTCTCGACGGCGACAAGTTGCGCGCTTATAACCTGACGGTCGCGCAAGTGTCAGCCGCGCTACAAACACAAAACATCGAAGTGCCTGGAGGCCGCGTCGAAGAAGGCGCGCGTACGCTGACGTTGCGCACGCTCGGTCGCGTGCAAAGCTCTGCCGAATTCAACGACTTGGTCGTCGCCAACCGCGCCGGTTATCCCATCAAAATCTCTGACGTAGGCCACACCGAAGACGGCACCGAAGTCGCCGAAACCGGCGGTTCGTTAAATGACAAGCAAGCCCTGTTGTTAAATATTCGCCGCCAGTCGGGCAAGAACACGGTCAACATCATTGACAACATCAAAGCGCGGCTGGCCGAACTCGAAAAGACTTTGCCGGCGGGTTATTCCTTACAGATTGTGCGCGATCAGCGCGAATTTATTCTCGCCGCGTTTCATCGCGTGCAGGAGCATTTGATTCTCGGTTCGATTCTCGCGTCGTTGGTCGTATGGCTTTTCATGCGCAACCTGCGCGCGACGATCATCGCCGCGATTGCGATTCCCACCTCTATCGTCTCGACGTTTGCGGCGATGGAATATTTCGGCATCACGTTGAACGCCCCCTCGATGCTCGGCCTCACGCTCGCCGTCGGCATCGTGATTGACGACGCCATCGTGGTGCTCGAAAACATCTTTCGTTATATCGAAGAAAAAGGTTATTCCGCCTTTGACGCCGCCATCGAAGGCACGCGCGAAATCGGCCTCGCCGTGATGGCGACGACGCTTTCACTGATCGTCGTCTTTCTGCCCATCGGCTTTATGCAAAGCATTCCCGGACGCTTTTTCAAAAGCGTGGCTTATACGATGGCCTTTGCGATTGCGATTTCGTTGCTGGTGAGTTTCACGCTGACGCCAATGCTGGCGGCGCGCGTGTTCAAAGGCATGAAAGGCGGTGACAGTGAACACAAAACCTCTAAAGACACGCTGCTGTCGCGCCTGTTGGATGGCAATTACGCGCGGCTGATTAACTGGTCGCTGCATCATCGCTGGGTGATTGTGTTGATTGCGGTGCTGACGTTTGCTTCGACTTTACCGCTTTCCAAAATGGTCGGATCGAGCTTCTTCCCCAAAGACGACCAAAGCGAATTTCAAGTGGAATTGCGCGCGCCCGAAGGCACTTCGCTCGATGCCACGCTCGACATCGGCAACAAGGTTTCTGACGAAGTGCGCAAGATGCCGCACGTGGCTTATACACTCACGACGGTGGGAGACAACCAGCAACGCGATCTGAATCAAGCCATCATTTACGTGAGGATGACGCCACTGGAAGAACGCAGCGTCGGCCAATTCGATTTGATGACGCGCGTCCGCGAAGAAGTGCTGCCTAAATTCAAGGCACTCAACTTACGCACCGCCGTCACCGACATCGCGGCCATCGGTGGCAGCAGCGCGCAAAACGCCGAACTCAATTACGAATTGCGCGGCCCTGACGTAGAAAAACTTGATCTTTATGGCAAACAGTTGCTCGCCGCCATGAAAGCGATTCCCGAAATCGCCGACGCCGACTCGTCGCTCACGCTGGGCAAGCCTGAAATCCGCGTGCGCATTGATCGCAAGAAAGCGGCGGAACTCGGCGTCAACATCGCCGACATCGCGCGTTCGTTGCGCCTGTTGGTCGGCGGCGACAAGGTTTCGACTTACAACGAAGGCGGCGAGCAATACGAAGTTCACATCCGCGCCAGCGAGGGCTTTCGCGTTGACACCGCTGGCAT
>JABFSD010000515.1 GCA_013140935.1 Acidobacteriota bacterium | reverse complement strand
AGTATGGGCTATCACGCCGGCTTGCCCATCGCCAACGCGCTGGTCGAACGCAATTCTGACGGAACCGAACGTCCGCTGGCGCGCGATAAGTTTTACGTACCCGGTTCGTTGTTGCGCGTCAGCGTGAACAATGCGCATCCGCTGGCTTACGGGCTGCCCGACAAAGTGGACGTCTATTACGACAACAGCCCTGTCTTTCGTCTGAAACCCGACGCCGCACTCAAGGGTGTCAACGCCGTCGCATGGTTCGACAGCGATAAACCGCTGCACAGCGGCTGGGCGTGGGGGCAAAAGTATTTGCAAGACGGCACCGCCGTCGTCGAAGCGTCAGTCGGCAAAGGCAAGCTGTTCCTTTACGGCCCCGAAATCGCGTTTCGCGCACAGCCGCATGGCACGTTCAAATTCCTATTCAACGGGATTTATTACGGTTCGGCTGAGTCAGTGAAATAGCTCGCGGCTTCGGTAAGCCCGCAACCAGTCCGTGCGGCGCTGACTGGTTGCGGGCAAAAGTTTAGAGCGCGGCGAGATGTTGCGCGTACCAATCAATGGTGCGGCGCAAGCCTTCGTCCAGTGAGATTTCGGCGCGCCAGTCCAGACGGGCTTCGGCTTTGGCGGCAGAAAGATATTGCGCATCAATCTCGCGTTCGATCTTCTGTTGCAGCAGCACGCGCGGTTGCAACGTCGCTGACTTCCCTGCCAATTCCCCAGCGATCTCAATGATGCGACTGACCAATGCCAACATTTGAATGGGTTCGCTTGCGCCAAAGTTGAACGCTTCGCCTTTGCACGATTCGATTTGTTCGGCGAGTTGCAAGTAACCGCGCGCTACGTCTTCAACGTAAACAAACTCGCGCACCGGCGTGCCGTCGCTACGGATGATCGGCGCTTCGTTTTTGAGGATCGAAAGAATCGTGCCCGGAATGATGCGCGACAGATTCAGATCGCCGGGGCCGTAGATATTCGCAAAGCGCGTCACCGCCACCGGCGTTTGGTAAGTGTGCGCGTAAGAGCGCGCAATCACGTCGGTGCAAACCTTAGACGCGTCGTAAGGAAACAATCCGTTGAGCGCGTAATCTTCTTCGTAAGGCAACTGATCGTGCGAGCCGTAAGCCTTATCGCTCGACGCGACGACGACGCGCTTGACCGTCGAAGTCACACGGCAAGCCTCCATCAAAAAATAAGTCCCGCGAATGTTCGCCTCAAACGTAGACAACGGCGAACGGTTCGCCGCGCCGACGATGGCTTGCGCGGCGAGATGAAACACGGCTTCGATTTCGTATTCATTCAGCAGCCGTTCGAGCAACGCGTAATCTTCCAACTGGCCTTGAATCACGGTCACGCGCCGCCGCAAATCA
The DNA here is from genome assembly GCA_013140935.1 of Acidobacteriota bacterium. Classification (GTDB taxonomy): domain Bacteria; phylum Acidobacteriota; class Blastocatellia; order RBC074; family RBC074; genus JACPYM01. Next base: position 3,726 of record JABFSD010000515.1, on the reverse strand, counting down.
AACAGGTCGAGCGAGTTCGCTCGCACCGCATCGCGTTGCAAACAAACGACGCGCGCGCCTTGCTCGACGAGCATCTTGGTTACGTGCGCGCCGATGAAGCCGGTCGCGCCGGTGACGAAAGCCGTTTTGTTTTGCCAGTACGAATTGCTCATCTTGCTTTTATGCTGAAGGCCCTTTCCAGTGTTTGTATTCCATGTAATGCGCCGTCTCAGCCGCTTGCGCCGCGCCGAAGAGTTTGGCTACGACGTAAAGCGAAAGGTCTATCCCGGCTGAAATGCCTGCCGAAGTCAGAATGCGTCCGTTATCAACGTATTGCTGATCGCTGCGCACCGTCGTATGCGGCGCGAGTTCGCGCAACAAATCCAACGCGCCCCAATGCGTCGTGGCGGCCAGTCCTTCGAGCAGGCCCGCTTTCGCCAACAACAACGAACCCGTGCAAACCGATAAAACCAGTTCAGCTTCGGCGGCGCGCGCCGCAATCCATTCGATGATCGGAGCGTGGTTGAGCAAGGCACGCGTACCGAATCCGCCCGGCACGATCAGGATGTCGGGGCGCGGGCAGTCGTTGATCGTGTAATGCGGATTGACGCTCAACGCATTGCGCGCCAGCACCGGACGCGACGATTCGGCGACGGTGTAAACGTTAAACGGCGTCGCGTTGTCGCGTTTGCCGGTGATCGAAAACACTTCAAACGGGCCGCAAAAATCCAGCACTTCGACTTCGTCAAAGATGAGAATGGCTACGTTGCGCGCAGGCGCGGTGGCGACTGAACTCATAGGATGATCTTGCTGCGTTTGAGAAAGGTGACGACCGTTGCGCTGAACTTGTGCGGTTCGTCCATCATCAAAAAGTGGCTCACGCCCGGCCAGACCTGATAATCAATGCCCGGCGCAGATTCGCGCACGAACTTTTCATAGTCCTTCGTCCATTGCGGATTCGCCGCCATCGTTGCCAACACGGGTACGGTGAACTTGACCGGCTCTTTCCATGGTTCAGGGTCGAGCATGCCGTCAAAGGCTCCGACGATGACGTGTTGCGGCGCACTGAGCATCGTCTTCTTGACGTGTTCCGCAACAGCTTTGTCTTTCATTCCGCCGGTCAGGAAGTTGACGGAATTTTCCTGCGACTTCCTAAACTCAGGCGTACGCAACGGGTCGAGATATTGCTTCATGCTTTCTTTCGTCCCCATCGGCCAGAGCGAACCATCTACCAACACGAGGCCAGCGACTTTGGCGGGAAAGTTTTTATAGAACTGCCGCACGACGGGCACGCCCATGCTGTGGCCGACCAGCACGGCGCGTTCGACTTTAGCGTCAATGATGACGGCGTTGACAGCTTGCGCGAACGTTTCCATCGAATAGGTCAGTTTCTCGGGCTTGTCGCTTTGTCCGTGGCCGGGCAGGTCTACGGTGATGACGCGCATGGCTTCGGTGAGTTCGGGCAGATTGGCCTGCCAAAACGTAGCGTCGCACGTCCAGCCGTGAATCAAGACGAGCGCGGTCTTGCCCTTGCCGTAATTGTCGTAATGCACTTTGACGCCGTTGAAATTGGCGAAGCGCGTTTGCGGTTTGAGCGCGGGCGCTTGGGCTGCCAATGTCAGCGCCACTAGCATCAAGAATATGAATGGCGCAGTTAGTCGCCGAACCTGAGAGCCAAAACAATAATTCATTAGTTTGCGTCCTCGCATGTTTTATATTCCCCAAACGATTGCCACCATTGATCGCCTGCATCAAAGAATTTTTCCAAGCCAAATTCTTGCCCATCACTACAGATTATGTTTAGAGTTTTTGCGCGTATAAAAACATCACACCAAACATCATCGTATTTTTCACCGTCTAGGTGTCCACCCAGCCGCAAGGTTAGTCCGTCAGCAGTTGTCAGCAAGTCAGCCTCTAAAATTCCTAAAGGATCAGTAGTTTGGGCGTTTTCAAATTCTTGCCAGCTCATTGATTGCTCACACCACTTATCAAACCATTGTTTAGCAATTTCATTTTTTTCATGCCAATCCATTTCTGGAGTTAGCAATGACTCATATGGTCGCTGAAGCTGATTGACTCTGACAGAACGTACCTCGACGAAATGAAAATAGACACGTAAATCATCTGGTAAGAAGAATGCTTCAATTTCAAGAGTAACTGTTTGTGCAAGCAAATCAGACTGTATGGCAATTAGCTTACAATCGTGCAAACAACCATATAAAGATTGCGGCTCACAACCCGAAGGAGGATTAACCCAGTCCGGCAATATTGTGTCCCAGCTTTCCATCTCCAGAGTTTCAGGTTACGAACACTTAACAATTACTCAGGTGCATAGGCTTTCTTTCCTGCTCAGTTGGAACAAACCAGAAGCCTCTCCTTCAGCTCAAGCCGCCGTCACTTCTTGCGCAAGTTTAGACAGCGAAGCCTTTGCGTCGCCATACAACATGCCGGTGTTCGGTTTGAAAAACAGCGGATTTTCCAATCCTGAAAAACCTTTGCCCTTGCCGCGTTTGAGTACGACGACGTTGTGGGCTTTGTCTACTTCGATGATCGGCATACCGGCAATGGGGCTTTGTTTGTTATCGCGCGCGTCGGGATTGACGACATCGTTAGCGCCGATGACGACGGCGACATCGGTCGCCGTCATTTCAGGATTGATCTGTTCGAGTTCGTAAAGCTCTGTGTAAGGCACATTGGCTTCGGCGAGCAGCACGTTCATGTGGCCGGGCATACGACCCGCGACTGGATGAATCGCGTATTTCACCTGCACACCTTTGTGTTGCAGCGCTTCGGCCAATTCGCGCACGGCGTGTTGCGCCTGCGCCGTCGCCAATCCGTAACCGGGCACGAACACGACTTGCCGCGCGTAAGCCAATTGCACGGCGACGTCTTCGACGCTGACTTCGCGCATCGTGCCTTCGACTTGCGCTGACGCGCCGCCATCGCTGGTCGAACCGAATGCGCCAAACAACACATTCGTGATCGAACGATTCATGGCTTTGCACATCAAGATCGAAAGAATAAAACCCGAAAAACCATCGAGCGTACCGGCGATGATGAGTACGTTATTGCCCAGCGCAAAGCCCGTCGCCGCTGACGCCAGCCCCGCATAAGAATTCATCAGCGACATCACGACGGGCATATCCGCCGCGCCGATGGGCATCACCAGCATGATGCCGAACATGAACGACAGCACGACCATCACCCAAAACAGATTGCTTTGCGTCGGGTCATAAATCAGATAAGCGAAAATCACCCCGGCGATGATGAAAAGGGTAACGTTGAGAATGTTTTGCCCTTTGTAAGTGACGGGTGTGCCTTTGATGAGTTCCTGCAACTTGGCGAAAGCCATCAAACTGCCGGTCACGGTGAGGCTGCCGAACAGCACTTCAAAACCAATGGCCGCCATCTTGTATGTTTCGAGCGTGCCGCCATCGTGGACTACGTGGTTGTAATACTCAGAAATTCCCACCAGCGAAGCCGCCAGCGCGCCGAATGCGTGTGACAACGCAGTTCGTTGTGGCATCGCGGTCATCGGCATCTTGAGCGACATGGCTGCGCCGATGATGCCGCCGACGAGCAAACCGACGATGATCCACGTGTAATCGAGAATGTGATGATCAAGCAACGTGCCGACCACAGCAATGAACATTCCTGCGGCAGCAGAGTTCATACCGGTGCGCGCGGTCTTGGGGTTGCTCATCGCCTTCAAGCCGTAAATAAACAGCAACGACGCGAGCAAATAAC
>JABFSD010000898.1 GCA_013140935.1 Acidobacteriota bacterium | reverse complement strand
TCAGCAAACTGTTGCTATTCACAAAACACGCGACCAGCGCCGACCACAGATTGGCAAAGCTGACGTAATAAGGCAGGCCGAAGACCAAACCGACTTGGGGCGATGCGAGATAAGGCAGGCATTGCTCAAACGCCGCGTCGGGCAAAACGGTGTCGTCATCCAGCACCGCGATCAATTCGCCACGAGCGATTTCGATTCCAGCAATCAGCTTGAACATTTTCGGATTGACGCCATCGGGCGGCGGAGCCATCACATGCAACTTGATGTCAATGTCTGGATGTTCCGTGATGAGTTGGCGACAACCGTCGAGCGCGGCTTGATCGTTGTCGTCTACGAGCCAGACGAATTCGCGCGGGCATTGGCTGTGGTGCTTCAGGTTCTCGCGCAAGCACTGCCACAGCGTCGGGTCGCCGCTCAGGATGGGTTGCAGAATGCTGACGGTCTGCGGCGATGCGGTATGGGGAGCGATAGCGATTTGGCCGAAGAAATGACGAATCAAGAACAGTTTCGCCATTCGTTCACCGACTAGCACGATAATTGTGATGAGCCAGAAAGTATTCATTGCCGCTCGAACAGACGCGCGAAACGATGCCGCTGCCAATGCAACGCGCGCGTCAGCAAACCGGGGAACCAGCGATAAAACCGTACCGGAAAATCATAGAGAGGATGAAACGCCACTTCGCGTCGTCCGGCGGCAAGCGCCTTGACGATGCGTTCGGCGACGAACTCCGCTTCGAGCAGCGGGAAGTGTTTCGCTTCGGGCAAGTGCAGAAAAGGCTCGATCATCGGCGTGCGCGTGCCGGGTGGAGCCGCGAGCAAGACGTGCGTGTCGTCGAGTTCGTAACGCAAGGCCGTAGCGAACGCACTCAATCCCGCTTTGGTCGCGCAATAGAGCGCGAAGTGCGGCACCGGAATCTGAGCGGCCTGACTGCTCACCAGCACAATCGCTTTCAGGTGTGGATGCAGGCTCCTGACCAGTTCCATCGGTGCGTTGAGATGAAGCCGGATGAGCGCTTCGATTTCCTGCGCACTGTGTTGCGCGAAACTGCCGCCGTGCAAGGCTCCGGCGTTGCTGATCAAAATTTCAATCTCGCCGAATGACGCGACGGCTTGCGTGAGCATGGCGTTGCGCTGGGCGGCGTCGGTTACGTCGGCGCTGATGGCTTGCGCTGGTTCGCCGCGTTCGATGATTGCTTGGGCGACGGCTTGTAACAGTTCGCTGCGCCTGCCGGTGACGGTTACGCGCGCGCCGTGTTGCGCGAGTGCGAACGCGAGCGCGCGGCCAATGCCTGTGCCTCCGCCCGTGATGAGCGCGTGTCGTTGAGCGAGTTGAACTTTCATGTCGAAGGCTGAGGCGAATCGGCTTGAGCAAATTTGATTTCTACGGGCGGGCCGTAAAAGCGTGGCTGCGTCGCCAGCGCGTAAACATCCAGCACGGCTTTGACGCGCGCGAAGTATTCGCGCCAGACGGTTTTGCGCGCGTAAACCTCCGCTACCGGACGCGACGCGAAACCGACGGCGTCGAGCTTGAAAGCTTCGGCGAGAAACAGCGCGCGCGGCAGATGGAATCCGTCGCTGATGACGATGATTTGCGTTTGCCCGAAAACGGCTTGCGCGCGCGCCAATGAATCGAGCGTGCGAAAGCCCGCGTAATCGAGTGTCATCGCGCTCTCAGGCACGGCGCGTTCAAGCAAGGCCGCGCGCATATCACTCGGTTCGTCGTAAGCCTTGATGTGATTGTCTCCGCTCAAAATCAGGTGACGGATTTTGCCGGCGTGATAGAGCGCGGCGGCGGCTTCGATGCGATGTTGAAAGAAGGGATTGGCATAACCGCCATAGGTTTTCGCGGCAGTGCCCAATACCACAGCGACGTTGCGGGCCGGAGCCGCTTCGACAGTCGTGAAGACACGCGAGGCGGCGCGTTGTGCCAGCCAGCGATTCGTGAGCCAGACTGCCGCCAATGCGACGGCGAGGCTCAACGAAGTCCACCAAATCACTTTGCGCCAGCCGATTGTTGCGAGTCGAAATTGCACGGCGGCTATCTTGAATCATTCGTGATTTTTGCGAAACCCCTGAAGCCCGCAGCGCCGAGGCATTCAAATTCTCGTAAGGGAAATTCGCTTTTTCGGAATTATGGCAAGCCGAGCAGCTAGAAAATTGTTTTTAGTGCAACAGAGCCAGTCCAACTGCTTGCCGGAATAGGAGTTGCCTGTTAAAAGCTCATCAATCTTCGAACTTAATCTCGAATCGCAATCAATTGTTCAACTGGCGTCAGGCTGAGCTAGCCCATTCAGCGGCATTTCAAGTTTTCAGCCTGCCACTATTTCAAGAAAGAAGACGAATTATGAATTCACGAATTTTCACGAACGCAGCGCGCGTGATGCTGGCGACGTTACTCGTTGCCGGACTGATGGCGCTCAATGCTTTTGCGCAAGGCACGACCTCGCGCGTGGCGGGTACGGTCACTGACCAAAGCGGCAGCGCCGTGCCGGGTGCGACGGTGACGCTCAAGAATGAAGGCACGAACGTCACGTTCACGACCAGCAGCAGCAGCAGTGGCGCTTACGCCTTTGACTTGATTCAGGTGGGAACTTACGAAGTGACGGTTGAAAAGCCCGGCTTCAAGAAATTTATCACCACCGGCAACGTCGTGCAGATCAACCAGCCCGCCACGATTAACGTGGCGATGCAGGTAGGCGATGTGTCTGCTGCCGTCACGGTCGAAGCCGCCGCCGATGCCGTGCAAACCGGTAGCTCTGGCAACATCGGCAGCACCATCAATCAAAAGACGCTCGAAAGCCTGCCCATCGTCGGATTGCGCGGACGCAATCCGCTCGACCTGCTCAACTTTCAACCGGGCTTCGTCAATGGCTCTAACACGGGCGGTGGCAATCACGTACACGGTTCACGCGACCGATCTTTTAACTACACGCTCGATGGCATTGACGTGAATGAAACCAGCGCGGGCGGTTCGAACTTTACGCCTTTGCGTATGAACCCCGACTCGCTGGCGGAATTCCAGTTAGTCACGGGCGGGTTCACGGCGGAACTCGGACGCAGCAGCGGCGCGCAAGTGACGATGGTCACCAAATCGGGCACCAACCAAATTCACGGCAATGCGTTTGAGTTCTATCAAACGCCGCGCTTCATCGCGAAAACCTATCCGGCGACGATCAACAACACGCCGAAAGAACAGTTCGTGCAGCACATCTTCGGCGGCAGCATCGGCGGGCCGATCATCAAGAACAAACTTTTCTATTTCGCCAACCTGCAAATGTTGCGGGCTTATGACACGGCGCTGGTGACGCGCACGGTGTATACGGCAGCGGCGCGCGCGGGCAACATCCGCTATGTCGTAGGCCGCGCCAATGCGCCGAACGGTTCGGCGACGGCTGCGGTTGACGCCAGCGGCAATCCGACCTTGCCCGCGTGCAGCGCGACGGTCACGACGCTGTGTTTGAACAGCTACAATATCGCCGCCAACCCGGCGAATATCACGCGCGACAACACCTTGATGGGATATATCAACGCGCAACCGCTACCGAATAACTTCGCCGTCGGTGACGGACTCAATACGGCAGGCTTTAACTTCGCTTCGCCGCAACACGAAAAGCAATACGACTTCGTGACGAAAGTTGATTACGCGATGAATGAGCGCAACAACTTTTATGTGCGTTACGCGCAAGGCAAACAGACCAGCTTGGGCGATTCGGCCAACGGTGGACGCCCGATCTTCCCCGATTCGCCCAACCTTGTTGATACCGTCCGCGACCCGATCAATCTGGCGGTGAACTATCGCTGGAACCCGACTTCGCGTTTGATTAACGAATTTGTTTTGGGCTTGAACAAGTTCGCGTTCAGCTTCGATACGCCGACGCCTGACCCGGCCTATAACTTTAGTTTTCTGACGATTCCGACGCCGAATACGAACTTTGTCAGCAACGCGCGCAAGCTGCGCACCTGGCAATTCGTTGACAACGTAACGCTCGATTATTCGCCGCACATTTTCAAGACCGGGTTGAACTTCCGCTTTGGCCGCCACACTGACGACCGCTCATCGGTGGCGGGCATCGGTTTGGAACCGCTCGTCACCTTTGGCGGCGCGGCGGGTTATACGGGATTCAATCTGCCGGTCGCAGGTGCGACCAGCATCAATGCCAACGATCTGACGACGCTGCAAAACGCGCTCAATAATCAGTTAGGGCGTGTGAATCAGGTGTCGCAGGCTTTCGTAAGCGACCCGAATAATCCCAGCCAGTTTGCGCCGTTAGGCACACGCTGGACCTTCAAAGCGTTTTACCCTGAGTTGGATTTTTACGCGCAAGACAACTGGCGCGTACGCTCCAATCTAGTGCTTGATCTCGGCGTGCGTTGGGAAGTGAAGCTGAACCCGCGTTCCGATGGCCGCCCGATTCTCGTGCCGAACGCGCCTTTCACGCTGGGCAATGCCGGAACGAATGCGTTGCGTTGGTCGCAAGGCGAATTATTCAAGAACGATTACGGCGTGATTCTTCCGTCCATCGGCTTTGCCTGGGATCCATTCAAGTCGGGCAAGACTTCGATTCGCGGCAATTACCGCGTGGCGTCTGACCGCATTGCGTCGCAGTTGCTGGGCGCGAACATTTTCCAAAACATTCCGGGCAATGCGCTGGGCGCGGTGAATGCGACTTTCGGTCAAGGCGGCGGTTTATATCGCAACGTCGCGCCGATCATTTCGGGTTTGACGCCTTCGTCCACGCCCGATGCCTTGCGCCAACCGGCGGCCTTTGGCGTAGGCTCGATCAATGTCTTTGACCCAAACTTCCAGTTCCCGCAAATTCACTCTTGGACGCTCAGCTATCAGAAAGAAATCGTCAATCGGATGATGGTCGAGGTCAATTACGTCGGCAAACACGGCGTACATTTGATCGGCGGTTATAACGCCAATCAGGCCAACATCAACGCCAAAGTCGCGGGGCAAACCGAGAGCCTCCTTGATGCGTTCAACACGGTGCGTAACAGCACGACGGCGAACAGTCCCCTCATCAATCTGTTGCTGACGGGCAGCGCGACGAACAATGCCGGCACGGCGCTGTTCCGCACGCTGAGTCCCGCCG
>JABFSD010000336.1 GCA_013140935.1 Acidobacteriota bacterium | reverse complement strand
TGTCAATCACGTCGCCATTTTGAATCTTGTAACGCAACGGCACGATGCGCCCGTTGACTTTTGCGCCGCTGCATTGATTGCCGACCTCGGTGTGAATGGCGTAAGCGAAATCTACCGGCGAAGCGTCGGCAGGCAATTGCACGACTTTGCCTTTGGGCGTGAAGGCGTAAATCTCCTTCGGCTTCATTTCCATCTTGAAGTTCTGTACGAACTCCGCCGCCGAATCGTCGGGCTGTTCCTGTTGCCATTCGACGAGGCGGCGCAACCAGATGGTGCTTTCGTCTTCGCTGGTGTCTTTGCCCTTGCCTTCTTTGTACTTCCAATGCGCAGCGATGCCTTCTTCGGCGATGCGGTGCATTTCTTCGGTGCGAATCTGCACCTCGAATTGATAGCCTTCGCTGCCGATGACCGATGTATGCAACGAGCGATAGCCGTTCTCACGCGGCACTGAGATGAAATCTTTAATGCGTTCCTGAAACGGATGCCAGTATTTGTGCATCACGCCTAACGCGAAATAACAGTCTTTGTCTTCACGGGTGAGAATGCGCACCGCCGCCAGATCGTAAACTTTTTCGAGCGGGATGCGCTGCCGTTGCAGCTTGAGATAAATGCTGTAAAGCCGTTTCACGCGGCCTTGCACGCTGACGTAATCAACGCCTTCTTCTTTCAGACGCTCTTCGATGCGGCCTTTGACTTCCTGCAAAAAGGCTTCGGTCGAACCGCGACGCGCTTCGACTTCGGCTTTCAGGCGTTGATAGGCTTCAGGGTCAATATGCTGAAACGACAGGTCTTCGAGTTCCGCGCGCACTTTGCTCATCCCTAAGCGATGCGCGATGGGTGCGTAAACTTCGAGCGTCTCTTGGGCAATGCGCTGACGTTTGTCGGGACGCAGAAAACCGAGCGTGCGCATGTTGTGTGTGCGGTCGGCGAGCTTCACCAGCACGACGCGGATGTCGTCCACCATCGCCAATACCATTTTGCGCAGGTTCTCGGCTTGCGCTTGCTCTTTGTTCAGCTTGCCGAGATTGCTGATCTTGGTGACGCCATCTACGAGATGGGCGACGTTTTTGCCGAATAGGGCTTCTATATCTTCGAGTGAAGTGAGCGTGTCTTCTACGACATCGTGCAACAGGCCGGTCGTGACGGTTTCTACATCCATCCGCTGGCTGGCGAGGATGTCGGCGACGGTTAAGGGATGCGTTAAATAAGGCTCGCCCGAAGCCCGCGTTTGGTCTTTGTGTTCTTTGGCCGAAAAGATATACGCCCGGCGCAACAACTCAATGTCGGCGTCGGGATGAAAGCGTTCGACTTTACGGACTACGTCATCAATACGAATCATTGAGCGGTCATTATATCTGCCGTGCGACGTTGCGCCAGATTGAAGCATCAAGCCAGTCCAGACGGGTGTGATTAAAAGTGCGACTCAAAATCAGACCCAGACCTGAAGTGTTAATGACCAGTACGACTGCCACTCTCCGTTGGCGCGCGCGACCCGCAGCGCCAACATTATTCGACCTGTGCGGACGACCCGGCTAAATGTAAAGCAAACGGTTGATTTGCTCAGAATCCGGCAGTCCACCGCTGATGGTTTACCGTTGGGTTTGATCTCCAAGTCACGGCAAATTAGCAACTTGCCTCAGATTTTACGGCGGTAAAACCGTCCGCACATGTCGAATAATTCTGCCAAGTAAACGGTTGGCCTTAGTGGCAACACTGGCCGTTTGAATTCGGAAGCATGAGAAAGCCAGAGGTCTTACTGTTTGTGCAGGGCTACGTGGATGGCTTTCATTCAGGCACGCGCTTTATAGGCGAAAAAGTTGGGTGAGGCAATTCAGTCTGGCGGCGAAGCGTCCAATGCTAAAAAGCTGACGCGAAAACGCACGAGTGACACGCTGATGCCGAAGTGTGTGGCGATTCGTTTTTCGCTCCACCCTTGCTCGCGGCAGTCCTGCAAAGCGGCATAGGGCAAGAGGGCTGCCGCGCCTACGCCGTAGGCTTCTTCTTCAATACGTTGGTTGTAATCACGCAGTTTGTTTTGATCAGGGGTGATGGTGCTTGGTTCGTGGCCTAAGAGTACGTGGCAGATTTCTTCCATCAGCGTGGCGGCTTGGCGTTGCGGAGAATGGGTTGGATTGAGCAGCACTATGCGCGTGCCGTCTTCGCGGTCAGGGGTGACGCCGCCTGACCATCCGCCGGAATCCTTGAGGAATAGCTGTTCGGCGATGCGAGCGTCGAGCGTCAAGTGCTGCCGCCATTGCTGGGCATCGGCAATGACGGTCAGCTTGAGTTGTAATGAGAGTGCGAAAGGATCGAGCCTTTGCGTGGGCGCAAGTCCAGCGAAGCGGCGGATTTGCTGCGCTTTAAGTTCAAAGGCTTTAGCTTTCCCGCGCAACGTGGTCGGCATGAATGACACCTTCATAAGCCGCTCTGAAAAGGTCTGACAAGGCGCGCGCGGTTTCAGGCGACAACTTTTCATCGGCGCGCAAACACGCTTCGACAAAACTCGGCGTAGATTCCGTGGGATACAACATCATGGGCGTGCCTAAAGTTTCTGCGGCATTCACCATGATTCTTTCCATCGGAATTTGGAGCCATTTCGCCAGGCGTGCTAAGGTGGGCGCGTCAGGGGTTACGGGTTTATCGCTCTCGATGCGCGAAAGCGTGGAAGGACTCACATCGGTAATTTTAGCCACCGCGCGTAACGACATTTTCTCGCGGTCACGTTTCTGTTTGATGCGAATTCCCAGTTCTTTTACGTTAATCAGATTGTCACGAGTCATAAGTCTTGACGTATCAGGTGTGAGACGGTTGAGCAACAAAGCGATTTCGCTACTCGTTTAAGTTCAACGAAATCATACAGCGGTTGTTTCGTTGGCGCAAGAGCTTGTTTCCTTCTCGCAACGAACAATCTGGAAACCCGTACTAAAAATCACTCGTCTATAAACACAAATCGCTTATGTCTCTCGCTACGTTTGATGAAAAGCTGAACTTTCCTGTGATGGCAACGGCTGTCGCTGACGGAAGTCTGCCTATCCCGCTCGAAGCGCATCAAGACGACGTGTTAGTCGAGGCCGTATTGAAAGGTCAAACGCATCATTTCGACGCGCTGGTCGAAAAGCACTTCCCGCGCGTTGCCCGTATCGCACGACACTTCTTTCGCTCGACGGAACTCACCGAAGACATCGTGCAGGACACTTTTGCCAAGGCCTTTTTTTCGTTGCATACCTATCGTCAGGGCGCTTCGTTCGAGCACTGGCTGGCGCGCATTGCGGTCAATAACTGTTATGACGAATTACGGCGCAAGAAGAAACGTAACGAAGTTTTCATCAGCGACGTAACGGAAGAAGAAGGCACGTGGCTGGATAACAAATTAGTCGAATCAAGCGCGACGGTGAGCCTTACGCCCGAAGACGCGCAGATTACGGAAGCCGTGACCGAACGGCTGTTGGCAGGTTTGGCGGCGGAAGAGCGGGTCATTATCACGTTGCTTCACTTGCAGGACTATTCGGTCAAAGAAATTTCGCAGATGCTGGGTTGGTCAGAAGCCAAAGTGAAAATCCGTGCCTTTCGGGCGCGGCACAGTTTACGGCGCGCGCTGAAACGCCTCACGTTGACCGATCAGCGACTCGCGCAAAAAGGTAGGTAATACCAGATGCTTTATTGTCGAATGCTTAAACTTTTTTACGGGCAAGCGCATGCACAGCAATGCGTGAACTGCCTTGCACACGCACAAGAAACAGCGTTGGTTGAGCAATTGCTTACGCAGCGCGCGCATCGTCTGGACCAACGGCCTTATACGCCTTCGCCCTTTTTCATGGCGAAGCTGGCCGCGCGGTTACGCGCCGAAGCCGAGCCGTATGTGATGACCTGGGAACACGCGCTGCCGGCTTTGCGCGGCCTGCGTGGTTGGATGCTGACATTCAGCGCCGCAGCGTTGTTATTGATCGCGGCGGCAGTCACGTTGACGGGCAACGCATCCCTGCCGGAAGAAAATGTTTTTACGGCTAACGCGAATGAATCGGCGCAGGGCGACGCTTTTTGGACGGGGGAATAAAATGTTCAGCAACAGCAAGCGCAAAGCACAACTCATTGTCGTCACGACCTTTCTGTTGGGGGCTTTCACAGGCGGATTGGCGACTTATATCGTACAAAAACAACAAAGCCAGAAATCCACCACCGTGACTTCCGTCGCCGCGGAGGTAGATCAGCGCGTCGGTTTACAGGCAGAACAACGCACGCAGGTCGAATCCGTTCTGCAAGAGACGCGCCAGCAATATAAAACCGTCAAAGAACAAACGCGCCCGCAGTATGACGCCATACGCCAATCGGGTCGCAGCAAGATCCGCAGCTTGTTGAATGCCGAACAACAAGCCCGCTTCGATCAGTATGTGCAAGAACTAGACGCCAAACGAGCGGCTGCCCGTCAAGCTGAAGCCGCTGCCAAATAGCCTTGTCAGCCCGTCGAGTGACGGGCTGTACCCTTTCGCCATCCCCCTGCTATACTTCGCCCCGCACGTGGTCACACTTCCCAACTAACGATATGAATACCTCGAACTATTTGGACAAGCTCGCCGAACTGGCTGAGAAGGTCGAAGCCTTTTTTCGCCGTTCTACCATGATTGCCTTGACGGCACTGGCCGTTATCGCGGGCGGATTGACCGGCCTCGTGTTGTCTTATCAACTGAGTTTCACCAGCTTCGCCGCCGAAGTAGACGCCTTGCAGGATTATCGTCCGGCGGAAATCACCAAGGTTTACGCCGACGACGGCAAGACGGTCATCGGCGAACTCTCGCTCGAACGCCGCATTCCTCTCACTTACGATCAACTGCCTGAAAATCTGAAGAAAGCTATTATGGCGATTGAAGACACGCGCTTCTTTTCGCACCTGGGCATTGATCCTTACCGGTTGGCGGGCGCGGTGGTGCAAAGCGTGACACGCGGGACACGGGCCAAAGGCACTTCGACGCTGACCCAGCAATTAGCGCGCGAGCTTTATCTGAGCAAAGAACGTTCTTACATCCGCAAAGTCAAAGAGGCGATTTATGCGCTGCAAATTGAGCGCGTCTACACCAAAGAACAAATCTTTACGCTCTATTGCAA
>JABFSD010000201.1 GCA_013140935.1 Acidobacteriota bacterium | reverse complement strand
GGGTGATAAAAGATGTTGTCGAGCGCCTGCTGCAAATCCATTTCGCCGTCTTGATTCGACAGCAACGTTGGGAAACGCGCGCCGGGATATTGCAAAAGTTGCTTGGCTTCTTTGGCGTGCTGTTCGTCAACGCCTTGCGCGTTGCGATAGAGAATCATCGGCGCGACGTAATTGCGCGGGTTCTTCCACTTCGACGCCACGCCCGGCAGCGGTGCGTATGTCCAGCCCGTGAACGTATGCGCAAAGCCTTCGATCTGGTCTTGCGTATAAGTCGGAATCGCATTGCCCGCCGCGTCTTTTTTCACACTGCCGTCAGCGTTGAGCATCACCTTGCCGATTGAAAACAGTTGCAGCACTTCGCGCGCATAATTTTCATTCGGCTCTACGCCGGTGCGCAGGTTCGGCTTGGCGTTGTTGACCATGTCGAGATAATCGCCCATCGCCGGATTGAGCGTGATCTCTTTCAAGATGTCGCGGTAATTGCCAAAGGCTTGGTTAAACAAAATGTTCAGATAACGCGACATCGCGCTCGGTTGCGAAATCGTGTTGGACGAAACGACCAGGATTTTGTGCAACGCAAAAGCTACGCGCTGGCGCACCTGATCTTGTCCGCGCAGCGCGTTCTGGAAGAAACGCACTTGCAGCGGATACATCGTGTAAAGATCGCGCTCGCAGGTCGGCGGGCTGCCTTCAGGGCAAGCTTCGCAGTGATTGGCGGGCGGTACGGCCAAGTTAGGGTAGCCAGTGAGAGGTGCGTTGAACTGCTCTTGCAGCCACGCTTCAAAACCGATTTGTTGAACGCGCGCTACGCTTGCATCGGTCGGCCCCCAAGTGGCCTGTTCGAGCAAGCGTACGACATCCGCTTCAGCAGGCGGTGTCGTAGTTTGTGCCAATACCATGGCAGGTGCGATTTGTCCCAAGCAAAGCGCCACACACAGCATCACACACAGCATCACACACAGTTGGGCCGTTAGGGTGCGTAGCCGATAAAAGACGAGTCGTTTCATATTGCTCCTTATTAGGTTGCGTGAAACCGCACGCAGCCACGCGCCAGCCTTGGGGATCAGTCTTTGGGTAAAGCTTCGCCCAGCCCGACCGTGAGGATTTGCGCGGCGGTTTCTGTGAATGGATTTGGAAGTTCGATGAAAGAACTGATTCAGTGAAAGGAATGCAGTGACCGCTTGGCGTATGAAGACGCATCAGCGGCGCAAGTTCGAGACGGGGCGAGTCGGAGTCGAGTCGGATGCACCACGGGCTGGACTTGGCCAGCGAAAGCCGTGCGCACGAATCAGGGCGTCAATTAGTTCAGTTCTGGATTTAAGTAGCTCGAACCGTATGGCAGATGAAATAGATTCACGCGGGAGAGTGTGAGAAACGGAATCTGTTCATAGGGTGATTGCCAAAACGACGGGGCGGAGCCTAACACAGGCAATTGCAAATGGTAATAGGAAAAATTTTCCTACTCTTACCCTCATACCGTGAATATTTTTTGCGGTAAAAGTGACATGAAAAACGCTGTCGTTACACGGGGCCACTGCCTCATTAACGTAGGATTTACGCAAAGTGGCGCGGAATGGCAGGCCACGCCACTTTTGCGTAAGTCCTATTAGCCTGATTACCAATTCGTCAACGAACCGTCAGGTCGTCGAAAGATTTTGATCGGCTTGCTGCCGGTCGTGAATTCGGCCTTGAGCGGCAGCTTGGTCGCATCGAATTCGACACCGAGGCCGGGGCGTTCGTTGAGCCAGATTTTGCCTTCTCTGAAATCAAACACTTTCGGCAGATAAGCGATCTTGTCGGGT
The DNA here is from genome assembly GCA_013140935.1 of Acidobacteriota bacterium. Classification (GTDB taxonomy): domain Bacteria; phylum Acidobacteriota; class Blastocatellia; order RBC074; family RBC074; genus JACPYM01. Next base: position 3,298 of record JABFSD010000201.1, on the reverse strand, counting down.
TGATAGAGTCCCGCCATTTCCATCATCACGGGGCCGGGAAACGCGGCGCAGACGTGCGAGACGGCGGCTTCGCTGATCGGGCCGGTGAAATGCGGCGTGAGGCCGACGTAATGCGTTTCGCTCATCGCCGCCAGCTTGGCGTATTCGGTAATGCCGCCGCAGTTCGGAATCGTGATGCGGTTGTAATCAATCAAATGCTGTTCGATGAGTTCGTTGATTTCCCAGCGCGTCGCGTGCTGTTCGCCGACGGCAATCGGAACTTTGACCTGCTTGCGCAACTCACGATAGACGGCGTTGTTCTCTGATCGCACGAGGTCTTCGCAAAAATAAGGTTCGAGCGGTTCAAGCAAAGTACTCAAACGAACCGCGTCGGGAAAGTCCAACCGCGTGTGGTAATCAATCGCCCAATCGGCGTCAGGGCCGATGGATTCGCGGATGGCTTGGCAATGCTCAAACGTCTTGCGCACCTGCCGTTGCGAGACGAACGGCGCGTCATTGCCCGGATCAGTCACCGAAGTGCGAAAGGCGCGAAAGCCCGCGTCAATCGTCGCCTTCGCGTTTTCTTTTACGCCGCCCGGCACGCGAATCGCGCCCGTCGAATAACACTCGATGTAATCGCGCGACTTGCCGCCCAACAGTTGCCAGATGGGTACGCCGAGGGCTTTGCCCTTGATGTCCCACAGCGCCATATCGAGCGCGCCCAGCGCGTGCAGCTTCTCGCGTCCCGCCGGATAAAAGCGTCCGCGAAACATCAACTGCCAACAGGCTTCGCTGCGCGCGGGGTCTTCGCCGATGAGCATCTCGGCGGCTTCGCGTATGCCGTCGAGATAGCCGCCTTCGCCGATGCCGATGAGTCCGTTATCGGTTTCAACGGTGACGACGTGCATGCTTTGATTCGCCATCGGACGCGACAGCGGCGATTCATAAAACCGCACGCGCGTGATTTTCATTTTGGGCAACGGCGCGGCGAGCGCGTCGAATAAGGCTCCGCCCAACATGCTGGTTAAAATGCTTTTCGAGGCGTTCTGCAAAAAGTGACGACGGTTCATGGTGATCTCCCAAAAGTTGCGTGGTGTTGATTTCGATGGCATCGCTGCAAAAGCGATGCTGAAGAGTGCAAGACGTTTGACATTATAGCGGCGCAAACCAGAGAGGTCGCACCACCGTTTCCGCTAAGTTTTCTCCAGGATGCTTGTGGCACGTTGTTATGGTGCAATTGGTCACATCTGGTTATGAAGAATTGGCCGTCAAACGGCGTGTGCGGCGCAAGCGTTGAGCTTGACCCTGCGCGCACGGCTTCAGTATAAGCAGTTCATCCGCCGATGCTTTCCGTTCAACACAAGCAAGTGTCACCTGTCATCACAGCGACATCACATTCGATCACTCGGAGAAGTTATGAAATTACGAAAATTACTTTTGGGTGGGGCCATTCTTGGGTGCCTCACCTTGGACACTTTTGCGCAAACGATTACGGCCAGGGTGACCGGAACCGTGAGCGACCTGACTAGCGCGGTCGTGCCGAATGCTAACGTCACCGCGACGACCATCGGCACCGGACATTTCGTCAAAGAACATGCAGCGCTCCCGCAAAAATGAAAAACCTCGTTCCGCAACTTTTATTGGCCTTGTGTTTGGGCAGTCTGAGCGTAGCGCAAACGCCACGTCCGAAACTCAATCCAAAATCAACCGCCAAGCTTGTCATCGGCGCGGCGGGTTATCTGGTATTGCTGCCGATTGACGACCGTCCCGCCGTGGGCCAGTTCGCCCAAATGATCGGACGCATCGCCGACCACGAAGTCAAAATGCCGCCGCGCGCATTGCTCGGTCGTTTCACCCAACCCGGCAACGTAGCCAAACTCGACGACTGGTTGCGCGCACAGGATTACCGCAAAGTAGACGCACTGATCGTCTCGCTCGATATGCTTTGTTATGGGGGCTTGGTGGCTTCGCGCACGCACTCGGTGAGCGAAGCCGGCGCGCTCAGGCAACTCGAATTTTTCCGCTGGTTCAAAAAGCAGCATCCGCGCAAGCCCGTTTATGTTTTCAGCACGATCAAGCGTGTCGCTCCCACGGCGACAGCCAAGACGCGCGGCACACATGACAAACTCGCGCGTTGGGCCGAACTCAAAGACCGCGTAGCCAAGACCAACGATCAAAAATTCGCCGAAGAGCTCGCGCGGCTCGAAAACGAGTTGCCTCCGTCAGCCATCGCCGATGATTTGGCGGCGCGCCAACGCAATCTCAACGTCAATCTCGCTGCGCTCGAACTCGTCAAACAAAACATCATTAACGAAATGGTTTTGTTGCAAGACGACGCGCGCGAATTCGGCTTGCATCGGCAAGCTCAGGCGCGGCTGCGCGAACGCCTCAAAGAATTAAAACTCGAAACGCGCGTACCGATTTATAACGGCGCTGACGAAGGTTCCCTGTCATTAGTGAGTCGCGCGATTCTCGACAAGTTTCAAAGCAAGGTACGCATCGCGGTGGTTTACTCATCTGAAAAGAGCAAGACCGCTATCGCACCTTACGAAGATCATCCGCTGCAATTCACCGTCGAGAGCCAGATTCGCGCGGCGGGCGGCGTGGTGGTGAAAGACAACGAACCTTTCGACTATCGCTTGTACGTCAACGCGCCTGCCACCGAGCGCGGCGAGTTCAATCAGTTCGTAGGCAAGCTGCTCGCTGAACTGAAAGCGCAACGCCCCGTCGCGCTGGCTGATTTGCTCTTTCCCGCGCCGCATCACAGCGGTGCGGACGAACGATTGATCGAAGCCCTCAAACGCGAAAAGCTGATTGATGCGTTCGTGGGTTATGCGGCGTGGAATACGGCAGGGAATACGTTAGGCACGGCGATTCCGGCGGCGAACTTGCGCACGTTCTTTCGCGGCTTCTTTCGCAAGGGGCTCAACGATCTCGCCGAACGCGGCGCACGGGCTGAAACAGCGCACCTCGAATTTTTGCTGCATCGTTACGTCGGCGATTACCTCTATCACGACGTAGTGCGCCCGGTCGCCAATGCCAACTTACGCCAAGCGGCAGGCGATGGCACGGTGACGTATGAACTCACGCCGGAACTTTATGAAGCCACGAATAAAGAAGTCAGCGAGCGCCTCAAAGCCGAAACGGAAAAGTTTTTTGCCGAACACTTTCAAGGCAAGACCTATACGTTCAGCTATCAAGGCCGCCGCGCGCATAGCTTCACGGTTGAAGGGCTGAAGGATCTGAATATCTACTTGCCGTGGTCGCGTACGTTTGAAGTGGTCGTTGAATACCAACTAGCAACGAAGCGCAATTAGCC
>JABFSD010000542.1 GCA_013140935.1 Acidobacteriota bacterium | reverse complement strand
CTTTGCAAGAGCGGAGCTACGCGGGCGTTGATGATCGGTTGTGCCGATTGCGAACCGGTCTGACCGAACAGGTTGGCTCCGGCGCTCAAGGCCAACGTGACAAAGAGCAATATGCGAATCGCAAATAAATGTTTCATAGGAAATCCTTTGTGATGAGACGCAGAAACGCCTCTGGCTTCTAAGCAAAGTCGAATCTGACTAAGCGCTGTTCAATTGCGCCGAAGATCGAATGACCATCGGCATCTAACACTTCCATCCGCACCGAATCGCCAAAACGCATAAAAGCAGTTTTGCTCGCGCCCGCGTCAATCATTTCGATCACGCGGCGTTCGCTGATGCAGGCCGAACCCGCGCTGCGGTCAGCGCTTGAAACAGTGCCGGAACCGATGATCGTACCCGCACGCAAGCGGCGTGTTTTCGCCGCGTGCGCAATCAATTCATAAAAACTGAAATTCATTTCGCTGCCGTTCGGATGACCGAACCACGCGCCGTTCCACTGGATGTTAAGCGGCAAATGAATACGTCCATCGCGCCACGCCGCACCGAGTTCATCGGGCGTGACTGCTACGGGCGCAAAGCTCGTAGCAGGTTTCGCCTGAAAAAAACCGAAGCCGGTTTTCATTTCGCGCGGGCCATAACCGCGCAGGCTCCAATCATTGATTTGCACGATGAGCTTGATGTGTGTGGCTGCGTCGGCTGGCGAACAGCCCATTGGCACGTCATCCACGATCACGCCGAACTCGCCTTCAAAATCAATGCCGTCTGCTTCGCTCACGAAAGGCACGTCGTCGCACGCGCCGAGGAAGTCGTCAGAGCCACCCTGATAAATTAACGGAATCGTTTCAAAGTCCGGCATCGGCGGCGTGTTGAAGGCTTTTTCCATTAGCCGTCCGTGATTCAAAAACGCCGAGCCATCACACCATTGATAAGCGCGCGGCAACGGAGCGGCGACAGCCTTTGCATCGAAAGCAAAAGCGTCGTGCGCCTTGCCTGCGTTGAGTTCAGCCGCCAGTGATTGCAAGCGCGGTTCGACGTGCGCCCAATCATCCAATGCAGCTTGCATCGTCGCGGCGATGAATTGCGCTGATACGGCGCGGCGCAAATCGCTCGTCACGACGATCAACGTTCCATCACGAGTTTTGTCTTTCAGGGTAGCGAGCTTCATAAACAACAAAAGAATCACAACCAATCGTCACTTGGCTGGAACAAGTTGTGTAAGTCCAATCTCTCCTTGCTCACCAAGCGCGTTGATCCGTGCTAAGACAACAGCCCCCTTTGGTGGATAGTCATCAAACGCTATCCTGCGCATGCCAGCATCTTTCATATTTACAACGATTAACAGCGCGGGTTGCCCAACGTTGATGTCAACCCAGACGCCGAATGGAGCGCGGGCGATTACTTCACCTGAAACGGGCTGTCCGATAGAAAGTGATTTCCGAATGGCAGGCCATCGCTCAATGGCTACATCTGTTTGCCAGTCAGGGAAGCGCGACTTTATCTCTTCGCGCCAATCATTGTTTTCCAACTCATCACTCTTCATTTATCACTCTTGCGATCACCTCCCGCTCGTTGTCCAAACTGTCGCTTGCGCGTAAGGCGTCAGCACCACCGGCCCGACCAAACCATAAGGCTGCACAATCTTGCGGCGGGCAACGTCTTCATCAAGGTTCGCCAACCGATTATTCAAGGTCGTAGCCACACGCACAGTGATGGTGTTGCGACCCGCTTTGAGATATGCGCCGATGTCGCCCGCCGCGCTGATTTGGTCAAGAGCGACAGGCTTGTCATTCACTGTCAGCGTGAAGGTGTCGAAGACTTCGCCCAAACTTAGTCGCGCGCCATGCTGCTTTGACCAAGCAGCGGGCAGTTCAAAACTCGTGATATAAACCCCAATACCCGAAGCGTGTTGCAACGCTGGAATTTCAGGCCACGCTTTGAGTTCCGCGAGGTCGGTTGCGACTTGCGTCTTGCGCGTTTCGGTCGCCGCTACGCCCAACGTGGTCGCGTAAGGATTCACCGGCTGCCAGTCTTCTACTTTCAGGTTCCAACTCGCTTTGGTCAGGTCAAGTGCGGCGGGCGCTGCGGCAATCGTGCTGCGAATGCTGCGGCCATTGCTGAGTGTCGTTTGATAAGTACCTGCTTTCGTTGCTCGAATCACAACCGTGTTGCCTTCCACGACCGTTTCATCAGCGGTGGTTTGATTGACGTGCAACGCATTCACCGCGAAGCCAAAGCGATTCGGCTGATCGCTCAACGCAATCAATACGCCGTTGTCACGCGCCAGTTTTAGCCGCAACGTAACGCGATCACCTCTCACTTGGTATTGCGCAATCGGCGTAATTTTCCCTGACCACGCATCCAGCAAATAAGGTTGGCCGCGCCCTTCCAAACTGACTTCGCGTTCGACCGGCTCTCCCGTAGCGGGTTCAAACAACGTCGTCGGTTCATCCGGCGGACTCATCACGCCTTGATTATAGAAAAAGTAATAACCCGTTTTGGTCGCTTCATCGTGGCGACGAATGCTGAGTAATGAAGACGGTGCGTTAGGTTCAGCAGCAGGTCGAATGCCAAATGACCGCAGCTTCTCTGGCATGTCAGCTTCGTGTGCAACGCGCGCGACTGAACGCTCGGCGAGCAATTCGCCGATGATGCCTTTCAACGTCGCATCATCTTTTGTCGAATTGCCGGGCGTACGATCTGGCGGCGTGCCGACTACGATCACAGGCAGGCCAGCGCGCGCATAGCCAAGTATTTTACGTGCGACTTCAATTGGCATCGCTGTCTTAACCGGATCAGTTTGCGGGCCTTGTTCGCTGTCAATAATCAGTGCTTTGTATGCAGGCCCGTTGGCTGCCAGGCGTTTTCCCGTCACGACGGCATTGGGCAAGTTCAGCATGTCAGGGTTGAGGTAATCCCGCGTATATCCTGCCTCCTGCAATTTCGCATCGCCCCAATGCCGCAGCTTCATGATGCTTTGCGACGGCGGGTAAAGATAATTCTGAAAGTAAACCGCGACATCGGTTTTGGCTTCGCCTTGCGTGAGCGCCTGTTGGTTGCGCGCGAAATAATCGTTATACAACCGCGCGTCAGTCCAATAAGGATTGCGCGGCCCCCACGCATTGGAAAAGCCCGCTTGTCCAAAGTTGTGATAGCCCGGCCACTTTGACGCAGCGCCGTAGCGATAAGGATAAACGTGATAGACCAGCTTGGTGATGCCGCCGATAAAGCTGCGGTGCATCTTGATCACTGCGTCTTGAAAGGTCTGCGCGTAGTTCCGATTCAGCACCGCGCAACACTCCGTCGAATACCAGGTGTTGCCAGTCATGTGATTGGCCGAAGCCATCGGCAAATAATTATCAATCTCATCGCCTACGAACAGGTTTTCATGCTCAGGGCGATCAACCAGTGCGGTGGCCTGCACCATGTCTGTGATAGGAATGGTCAGGTTCGCTTCGCCTTCGACTTGCACGCGCAGCACGTTGTTATATTTGCGCACCCACTGCCTGAGCGGTGCGATTTGCTTTTCCAACCAGATGTCACCGCGCACGGCATAAAAGTCTTCGCGCACACGCGGAGCGCTGCCATCGTTGAAATCAAAAATCTCTCTGAAAAGCGCAGGCAGATTCGGCGTCAGCGCATAACCGCGACGGCGGCTGAATTCGTCTGCCATCTTGTTCGTCCAAAGTTCATCGGGACTGCCGCGATCACTGGAATGCGAATCAATGAAAATGTCGCCGCCGTTCGCTTTCAAAAGTTCTTTCACCTGCGGACTGAGTTCGCTTTCCAATCCGTTGATGAGTTCGACATAACCTTCATCGCTGAACGGGTCGGGTTGCGCGAATACGCCACGCGACCAAACGCCGATGACCATCCATTGCGCGCCTGCCGGACTTGCTGGCGCTTCCCATTGCAACTCGCCTGCCGTCGTTCCGCCGACATAACCATCCGCGTTTTTACCTTTAACCATCACGGTCAAATCAATCATTGAAGCGCGATCAAGTTGCGTAACTCCGTTCGCCGGGCAAGGCGTTTGCGCGCAGCGATAAGCCAGTGCCGCAATCAACGTAGCGCGTTTCGCTTGCGGCCCGCGATTAGGCGGCGGGCCAGGCGGTGCAGTCGGTGCAGCAGTCGGAGCCGCTGCTCCACGCGGCGGCGCTACTCCAAATCCGCTGCGGCTGCCTTGCGTTTGCGTCGGAGGAGGAATCGCGCCTTGAAACGTAGCTCCTGCATTGACCGTTGCTTTGCCGACAAACAGCGACTTGCGCGCGTGGTCGGCATCTATCGAATATCCAGCCGGATTTTTCGTCGGGCCATGACTGAGGCTGACTTTCACGCCGTATTGATTCGCAGCGGTCAGCAGCGCGACAAGTTGAGCTTCGTTCGGATAAGCGCCTTGCCCGATTTCGATTCCCGCGATGCCGCTGTCGTGCAATTGTTTTACTTCGGCTTTGATTTCCGCCGGGTCGGCGGTCGCGGGAATGTTCATCCGCACCCACGGCAAATCAGTTGCGGGCGGACGCGCAAACGTCTCGGCGGTGAGCGGCGTCACCGGATTGAACTTGCGCCAATCGTTTAGGTTGACGTTTTGTCCAGTCGCTGAAAAAACGATCAAAAGAATGCTGACCAACACGAGCAAGAATTTCTTCATAACGGTTTTTGTTTATCAAGTTTGATTCGTCGGCTAAGAGTTTTTCTCAGAAAAGAAAATGCAGGAAAGGAAAATATGCTGCCGCAGCAAAAGTTATTTTCCTTTCCCGCATTTTCCTTTTGTTACGCACCGAACTCTTTATAAAAGTCTACGTCCCACGGAATCTCGCCTTGCATAAACGGCGGCGGGGTTTGCATCCAGATCATCGTGCCGAAGCGGAACTCCCACTCGCGCGGAACCCAGTTGTCATCGAGGTAATCGCTGTCTGTGCCGTATTCAGCTTCGCCACCTGCCGGACACTTCCAGTAAGAAAACAGCGCCGACGAAATGCGATGACGGCCTGTGCCGAGAAAGCCCGGCTCGTAGCCTTTGCTCATCAGCGTATTCGCGCCAATCATCATTTCGTCAATGTCTTCGACGCCGAAATTTGCGTGGTGAAAGCGCGGCGTGCCGCCGATGCCGGGCATCT
>JABFSD010000687.1 GCA_013140935.1 Acidobacteriota bacterium | reverse complement strand
GATGTTGCCCGGTCAACCGATTCATCACGCGCTTGGCCCGCGCGTCGTGACGTGGTTGCAACTCAGCTTGAGCGCACCGGTCGTCTTGTGGGGCGGCAGCCTATTCTTTCAACGCGGCTGGCAATCTATCGTCAATCGTTCGCCAAATATGTTCACGCTCATCGCGTTGGGCACGGGCGCAGCGTTCGGTTACAGCGTGTTGGCTACGTTGTTCGCCGATGCCTTCCCGGCTGCGATGCGCGGACACGGCGGCGCAGTCGCGGTTTATTTCGAAGCCGCCGCCGTCATCGTCACCCTGGTCTTGTTAGGACAAGTGCTGGAGCTACGCGCCCGCGCGCAAACTTCTGACGCGCTGAAATCGCTGTTGGGATTGGCTCCGCCCACCGCACGCCGCGTAAATGCCGACGGCGGCGAATCCGACATTCCGTTAGCTCAAGTAAAACGCGGCGACCGCTTGCGCGTGCGTCCCGGCGAAAAGGTTCCGACCGACGGACGCATTCTTGAAGGCCACAGCAATCTGGATGAATCCATGCTCACCGGCGAACCGCTGCCCGTCGAGAAAGCCGTGAACGATCAAGTCACGGGCGGTACGCTCAACGGCACCGGCAGCTTCGTCATGCGCGCCGACCGCGTAGGCGACGAGACGCTGCTCGCGCGGATCGTGCAAATGGTCGGCGAAGCCCAACGCAGCCGCGCGCCCATCCAGCGCGTCGCCGACGCCGTCGCCGCGTGGTTCGTACCGTTGGTCGTATTGGTTGCCATCATCACTTTTGTTGCATGGTTCTGGTTCGGGCCTGAGCCACGTTTCGTTTACGCGCTCGTCAATGCCGTCGCCGTTCTCATCATCGCTTGTCCTTGCGCGTTAGGTTTGGCTACGCCGATGTCGGTAATGGTCGGTACGGGACGCGGCGCGCTGGCAGGCGTGCTTATCAAAAACGCCGAAGCGTTAGAGACGCTGCATAAAGTCACGACGCTCGTGTTCGATAAAACGGGCACGCTGACCGAAGGCAAGCCACGTCTGATCTCGATTGAAAGCCTGCCGAGCCAACGCGGCCAAGCGGCCAGCGAAGATGAGTTGTTATGGTTTGCCGCCAGTTTGGAACAAGCGAGCGAACATCCATTAGCCGCCGCCATCGTCGCCGCCGCTCAATCGCGCGGACTGACGTTGGCGAAAGTCGAAAGCTTTTCTTCATTGACTGGTCAGGGCGTGAAAGGCCGCGTCAATGGCTTGGCTGTAGCGTTAGGCAGTCAACGCATACTCGAAACGCTTGCGCTCAAGCCTGATGTGATGCTCCTGCAACGCTCCGAACGCGCGCGCGCCGCCGGGCATACGGTTATGTGGCTGGTGATCGAAAACGAATTGGCCGGATGGCTGGCGGTAGCTGATGCCATCAAAGCGACTACGCCTGAAGCGATCACGCATTTGCGCGATATGGGATTGCGACTCGTTATGCTCACGGGCGACAACCGCTCGACGGCGCAACACATCGCGCGTTCACTCAAACTCGACGAAGTCGTTGCCGAAGCCCTGCCCGCGCAAAAACGCGCCGTCATCGAACGGCTGCAACGCGCAGGCCAACTCGTCGCCATGGCCGGCGACGGCATCAACGACGCCCCCGCTCTCGCGCAAGCGAACGTAGGCATTGCCATGGGCACTGGCACTGACACCGCCATCCAAAGCGCCGCCATTACGCTCATCAAAGGCGATCTGCGCGCGTTATTGCGTGCCATGAAACTCAGCCACGCCACGATGCGCAACATTCGGCAGAATTTATTTTTCGCCTTTGTTTACAATCTGATTGGCGTACCTATTGCGGCAGGCGTGCTGTATCCCTTCTTCGGTATTTTGCTGAGTCCGATGCTGGCGAGCGCGGCGATGACGTTCAGTTCAGTGTCGGTGATTATGAATGCACTGCGGCTGCGCAGTTTGCGGCTTTGAGTTAAAACGACGGACGACAATTATCCGTTCGCTCAAACACCAGCAGGTCGCCTTTCAACTTTTTGACGAGTTCGGTTTGTTGCGCGCGTTCCGCCGTAGCGATCACGCGGCGTTGCAGGTTAGCGGCTTCGGCGCAGCGGCCTGATTCGGCGAGCGCAAACGCGACAATCGCTCCGTGTTGCACGGTGTCTGAGGATTGATAAACGAGTTGCGCCAATGCCAACGCCCGCGCGCCGTCGCGCAACTTGAGGTCAGGAACGGTCGCCAACAGAAACGCCAGCGCCGCCGCCGTGCGACCGCGTTGCGGAAACTGCTCATGCGCTTGCTTAAGCCGTGTCACCAACGCTTCGTAGCGTTTCTGTTGATAAGCCAACTCCACCCATTGCAACAAGGCTTCTTCATGGGCGGAATCGTCCGTGACGACTTGTTCCAATTCGCGGGCGGCTTCGTCGTTTTGGTTGAGTTTGAATAAACACAGCGCCAGTTGATAACGCACTTCCGCATCCTTCGGCGATTGCACCAGCACTGCGCGAAAGTGCGGCAGGGCGTCGGAGTGGCGTTGCGCTTTCACCAATAGAAAACCCAGATTGGCGTGCGCCGCGCTGTTGTCAGGCGCGTGGCGCAAGGCTTCGGTGAAACGTTCCAGCGCGGTTGCCGTCTCGCCCAGTTGAATCAACGTAGTCCCCAAATTAACCAGCGCCGTTACACTGGTGGGATTGGCTGCCAGTGCCAGCCGGTATTCCGCCGCCGCTTCGGCAAAACGCTTCGCGTCGAAAGCGCGCCGCGCGCGCAAGATGTGCCAACGTTCGCCGCGCGCGAGATGGGGCAACGCTTCGAGCAAGGGATCAGCCGCGCGTACGCCGACCGCGCCTTGCAATTTCAAATGCGCCGCCGCCTTTTCGCGATTGCCCAAGCCGCGCTGTGCCATCGCCAACGCATAGTGAATGCGATTGGCTTCGGGCGCAGCGGCCAGCGCGCGTTCAAAACACGACACTGCCGTTTGATAAGCGCGCTGCGTGAGCGCCACTTGGCCCAATCCGTAATGCGCCGCCGCGCAAGCGTAGTCGCGCGCGACCGCCGCCGTGAAAGCGGCTTCCGCTTCGGCTACGCGGTTTTGTTGCAGATAAAGATTGCCCGCATTCACCCACGCCGCGAGATAAGCGGGTTGCAGGTTTTGTACGAGCCGGAAAGCAGCGAGCGCTTCCTCGTTGCGGCGTTCCTGCAAAGCCAGATTGCCGAGCAAATAAATCCAGCGAAAATCTTGCGGCGCGAGTTGCCGTGCATTGGCATAACAAGCCGCCGCAGCCGTCAGAAAATTGTGCGCGTGATAAATCTGCCCCAGCTTACCGTAAGCCTCGCTCAACTGCGCTTCAGTGTATTGGCCATCAGTCAAAACGCGTTGTTCCGCTAAGAGATAATCGCGCACTTCCGCTTCTAGCCCGTCCATCACAGGGACAGGCACGGGTTTCAATCCTGTGCGCAACGGCGGCAAAACGGATTCGACGCTTTGCGTTCGAACTGTTGTCGCACAGAGTATCAACGCCAGAAACACCGCGAATGTATTTGCGAATTTGCGCATATAGAGAACGGGAACGGAACGTGGAACAAGATGCCATCTTGTTCCACATTTCAATTTCCTTTTGGCTTTGCCGCTTTGCCACTGCCTTCCTGCAAGGTCGTATATTTGTCCAACGCGAGATGGTTCCATTCTTCCCAACGTCCGCTCGGCCACGCGACCAGCACTTTGACGGGTTCGCGCGTATTGCCCAAACCGAAAAGCACGCGCGCGTCGTGCGAAGAAAGATAGCTGCCGTCCGTACGCACGCGCCGCGACAAATCCGGCTTTTGTTTGCGTGACAAAAACACTTTTGCGCCCAGCGCATCGCGTTGGGCGCGCGCTTCCAACAATCGCAAACCGACCCAGTGCTGGCGGTTGCCGATTTGATTCAACAGCAAACGCACCGGCCCGTTGTTATTGACGATTAACACGTCGGTATCGCCGTCGTTGTCTACGTCGCCGAAGGCTGCGCCGCGCCCGACTTCAGAAAGTTTGAATACGGCTCCGCCCGCTTGTGTCGTCTCTTTGAATGCGCCGTTGCCTTGATTGCGGAAGAGTTGATTGGATTGATGAAAGGGGAACGGGTCTTGGGCTGCCGCCAACGCTTCGATAATGGTGACCGCGCCGTTGGCGATGAAAATATCGAGCCAGCCGTCGTTGTCATAATCGAACAATAACGTACCGAAGGCCGTGCTATGAACGGCTGGATTGCCTACGCCGGATTCGTAAGAGCGGTCTTCAAACATGCCCTGGCCCAGGTTGAGATAGAGCGTATTCTTTTCGTCGGCGAGATGCGTCATAAAGAGGTCTTCGTCGCCGTCGCCGTCAACGTCGCCCGCGTCTACGCCCATGCTGGCTTCGGGTTTGCCGTCGCGACTGACGGCGCAGCCCGCCAATAACGCTTCGTTTTTGAAAGTGCCGTTGCGTTGGTTCATCCAGAGAAAGTTTTCGAGTTGATCGTTGGCGACGTAAAAATCCGGCCAGCCGTCTTCGTTGAAATCGGCGCAGATCACGCCCAGCCCATTTCCCTTCTCACTGGCGATGCCCGATTTAGTCGAGACGTTTTCAAACGTACCGTCGCCGCGATTGTGAAACAGCACTGCCGCCATCGGGTCGTAAGCGCGCGGCGTACAATAATCTCGCCGCGTCGTCGGCGAATAACATTTCTTATTGTTCGCCGTCGTGAAATTCACGTAGTGGCAAACAAACAAATCCAACCAGCCATCGCGGTCATAATCTACCCACGCGGCGCTCGTACTCCAATCGCTGGTTTCCACACCGGCTTTTTTCGTGACTTCGGTGAACGTGCCGTTGCGGTTGTTGCGCCAAAGCTGAGTCGGGCCGAGATTGGTCAAAAACAAATCCGCCCAACCGTCGTTGTCGAAATCTCCGGCGGCCACGCCCATCCCGTAACCGCGCGCCACGATGCCGCTGGATGTCGTGACATCGGTGAACCGCAAGCTGCGCGTGCCGTCGGGCTTGATGACTAACTCGTTGCGAAAGAGTTTGCCGTGCAAAGAGGCGTAAAGGGATTTTGTTATAAGCATCCGTCCACATTTTATAAGGGCCCGCATGCAAGGAAAAAACGTAGGTGCTAAATCTTTTTGTTTCCTTAAACTTCCAA
>JABFSD010000511.1 GCA_013140935.1 Acidobacteriota bacterium | reverse complement strand
GTACGAACGAAGGCAGAAATACGCCGAAGCCCGCCCATGTCGCGTCAAGCCCAACACCGCGAAAGTGACCGGTTGCCGAAAAATGGCGGTTAGCAAAAAGAACACGAGCGTCGGCAACGTAATCGCCGACACCAAACGAATCACGTTGAAAACCGCCGGTGCGCTTTCGTTGTAATAACCCGCGCGCATCAAACGTCGCCGCAAACGTCGCGCGGTGCGCGGCGAACTCGGCAGCCTTTCAGCCAACCGACGCGCGGCCTTTTCAAACACCTCAGTCGTGACCGGCTCGGTCATCACGGGCGCATCGCCTGCGTCGAGATTCGGATTGATCGCGCGCAAACGCTCTTCGACCAGATTGGCCGGACGCGCTACCAGCCAATACACCGCCATCACCAAACTGCCCGCCGCCAGCAAAAGCGTTGAGTAAAAGATGAGACCAGAAAATTCCATAACTTTAAGTGGCTAGACTTCGATGTTGACGATCTTGCGAATAATCAGCCAGCCCAGAAATTGCATCGTGATGCCGGTGCCCAAAATGAAATAGCCCCACGGATGTTCGTAAAGCGGTTTCATAAATTCGGGGTTGACGAGGCTGATCCAGAAAAACATGAAAAACGGCAGCGCGCTCACAATCGAACCGCTCAGGCGCGCTTGCGCCGAACGCACACGAATGTCGCCCTGAATGCGAAAGCGGTCGCGGATCATATGACTGATGTTGCGCAACACTTCAGACAAGTTGCCGCCGACTTCGCGCTGAATGAGCACGGCGGTAACGCACATCTTCAGGTCGAGAAGCGGCACGCGTTCGAGCATGTTTTCGAGCGCAATTTTGAGATGTAATCCGAGATTTTGTTCTTCGTAAGCCTTGCCGAATTCCTTGGCGATGGGTTCGGGCATTTCGGTCGCTACCATTTGCAGCGCCGAACTGAAGCTGTGCCCGGCTTGCAGCGAACGAATCATCAGTTCGAGCGCGTCAGGCAATTGTTCGAGAAATTTTTTGAAACGGCGACGGCGTTTATTCAATACCCATAACAGCGGCGCGACCATTCCGCCACACGTGACAACGGCGGTCGCAAACACCGAGCCTGAAATCAACAGCACCAGCGTACCGAGCAATAAGCCGATAATCAGGCTGATGACGATGAAGCGATTGACGACGATGTTCACTTCGGCCTGGCGCAAAATGTTTTGCAGCCGCGTGAAAATCTCGAAGCGCAGCAACACGCGATGCAGGAACGGAATGTCGCTCAACATTTCTTCTTTGAGCAACTTCAGTTCGTGCCGACTCACGCCGCCGCGATCACGAGCGATTGATTGCAAACGTTCGTCAATCGCCGTGCGGTAACGATCAGTGTCGCGCGTGATGAAAAAGTAAAAGGCCGCCGTCAGAAATAACAGAGTGACTAACGGCAACAAAAAGATAAATTCCATAGCTACTCGTGGGCTTGGTAGCAAGAAAGTCCGAGAGTCTGGAAAAGTCTAATAAGGTCTGGAAAAGTCTAAGCGGCACTTGGACTTTACGAGACTTTTCAAGACTTCCCCAGACTTTTCGAGACTTGTCTTAGAAGTTGTCGAACATGTTCGCGGGCAGGCGGAAACCATAAGATTCCAGCCGGTCGGAACAACGCGGGCGAATGCCCGTCGGTTTGAATGCGCCCAGCACTTCGCCTTTAGGGCCGACGCCGGTGCGCGTGAATTTGAAAATTTCCTGCATCGTGATGATTTCGCCTTCCATGCCGATGATTTCAGACACGTGCGTCACCTTGCGCGAACCGTCATTCATACGGGCGCATTGCACGATGAGGTTGATCGCCGAACTGATTTGCTGGCGCATACCTTTTTCAGAGATGCGCAAGTTCGCCATCGCCATCATCGTTTCAAGACGAGACAGCGCGTCGCGCGGCGTGTTGCTGTGAACCGTCGCCAGACAACCGTCGTGACCGGTGTTCATGGCTTGCAACATGTCTACGGCTTCGTCGGAACGGACTTCGCCGATGATGATGCGTTCGGGGCGCATACGCAGCGAGTTTTTAACGAGGTGGCGAATCGTGATTTCGCCTTTGCCTTCGATATTGGGCGGACGCGTTTCGAGACGAACGACGTGCGGTTGCTGAATAATCAATTCGGCGGAATCTTCAATCGTCACGATGCGTTCGTCGTGCGGGATAAAACCTGAAAGACAGTTGAGCAACGTCGTCTTACCAGCGCCCGTGCCGCCTGAAACCAGAATGTTCAAACGCGACTTGACCGACGCTTCGACTAGTTGAGCCAGTTCCGGCGTTAATGCATTTAGCGCAATCAGGTCTTTGATTTTCAGCGGATCAGTTCCGAAACGGCGAATCGAAAGCATAGGCCCGTCCAGGGCCAGCGGCGGGATGATGGCGTTAACACGCGATCCGTCTTTCAATCGCGCGTCAACCATCGGCGAAGATTCATCTACGCGACGGCCAATGCGCGAAACGATGCGATCAATGATCTGCATCAGGTGAGCATCGTCGCGGAATTCGATGTCGGTCTTTTCGAGTTTGCCCTTGCGTTCGACGTAAACCTGTTTCGCGCCGTTCACCAAAATGTCAGAGATGCTCTTGTCGTCGAGCAGCGGTTCGAGCGGCCCCAGGCCGAACAATTCGTTGATGACGTCGGTTTGCACGCGCTCGCGTTCGAGACCGCTCAATGGCGCGTTCTCTTCGTCGAGAATGCGTTCGATGGCGCGACGCACTTCGATTTGCATCACTTGCGGATCGGCTTTTTCGAGCTTCGCCAGATCGAGCCGATTGATGAGAATGCGATGTACGCGCCCTTTCAATTCCGCCAAATCGCTGTTGATTTCCTGCGCACGCACCGAGATCGAACCGGTGCGCAAACTGTTATTGCTACCAGCATTGACTGACGCCTGCGGACGATAAGTCGCGCCCTGCGTCATTTGTTCGAGTCTTTCTTTCAGTACAGACATTGTTGCTCTTTATCCTTTCCCGCGAGTGGGGGGCACTGCATCCATCACACCATACGCCTTTGAAGTTGCATACACCGGAGCAGGCGTAACTCGCGGTCAACGATCTTTTGGTCGTAGAACAAGATACCATCTTGTTCCTGACCCCGTAGAACAAGATGCCATCTTGTTCTACGAATACGCCTTTGAAATTGCATGCACCGGAGCAGGCGTAACTCGCGGTCAACGATCTTTTGGTCGTAGAACAAGATACCATCTTGTTCTACGACTCATTTACTGTCGCTTACCAAACAGCGACCAACTGCGCGCGGACTTGCTGCCCGCATCGTCCGCCGTAAATTCGCGCAAGCCCAACAGGCGGTTTGCCAGATTATTGAAATCGTTCACCAGCCGCGAAGAAGATTTCGCCAACACCAGCGGTTCGCCGATGTTGATCGAACCCACCGCCGCCGGATAGTCGTTCGAGAGCGTGCCATAAACTTTCGTTTCCAGCACTTTTTCGATTTGCGTTAAGTCGAATTCGGGCTTGCGTTCAAAACGATTGACGACCACTTTCACGCGTGTCCGGTCATAACCGATGCGCGCAAACATATCCAGCGTGCGTTTGGCGCTGCGAATGGCGGGCACGTCTTGCGTCAGCAACAAAATCTTTTCTTCGGCGGTGTCGAGCGCCTGCACCGTCAGGTCGTTGAGGGCGCGCGGCACGTCCAGCACGATAAAATCGGTCAGCGTGCGCAACAAGCCCAGCGTACGCATCACGTGATCGTCGCGCACTTCCTGATCGCGTCCGAGTTCGGTGGGCGCGGCGAGCAACGTCAAGCCTTTAGAGCGCGGCGTCAGATAGCTCGCCAGCAATTGATCGTCGAGCCGCTCGAAATTGCGCACTACGTCAGTGAACGAATAGTTCGGCGTGACGCCCAAATACAAAGGCTGATCACCTGATTGCAGGTTCAAGTCAACGACGCAGGTATGCCGTCGCGCCAAGCGCATAATGCTCGCCGCCAGATTCGCCGCGACAAACGTCGTCCCACAGCCGCCCTTGCTCGCAAACACCGCGACGATGCGGCCTTGATGAACAGCTTCCTCGGTTGATTGCGCCACCTGCTGTTCGATTTTGGTGAAGACCGCGCTCAGTTCAGCATCAGCGAACGGCAACCGCAAAAATTCCATCGCGCCCGAACGAAAGGCTTGCAGGATAATGTCGGAACCCGTGCTTTCGCTCGAACAAACCACCGCCGTTTCGGGCAATTCCTGCTTGATGCGTTCGACCAGTTGAAACGACAGCGGCGCTTCGCCGTTGACCAGCACCAGTGCCGCGTTGGGGCGCAATCGGTTCAATTCGTCCAACGATTGCGGTGCGGTCGGCAATTCGGCCACCACCGACAACGGCGACGGCGTAGCGTTGCGCAATTGCATGCGCTCTTCTGGGTCGAGACTGCGACCGATGACAACCAATGAAAGGGCTTTGGGCACGATGTTTTCCTAAAACTGCTTGGGACAGGATGCCTTAGGGATGTGTGTAGCGGGATGGCGCGGCGGATTATATGCAGCACCCCCTTCCAACTCCACGAAAAAATGCTCCCGTCAAAATTCTAACAAACTGACTTCTACCGAACCGGCTGCTATCGAACCAGTCGGGGCGCGGTCGGCAACCAACTGCGGCGAAAGCGCGGATAGCTGTCGCTCGACAAATTCGCTTGTGCGACCGGACTGCCTTCGGCAAACGTCTCGCGTACGAAAAAGCCGCGCAGGTTATCGCCCGTGATGTCTACGCTTTCGAGATAGAGCAAGCCGATGTTCGTCACGCGCACTTTGGTGACGCTGCCGCGATTGAGCAACTCCATCGGATTGAAAAACAACACTGGAATAATGCGCGGATGCGTATTGGGTTGATAACCCTGATTCACGTTCGTGCTGACGATGTAACGATACTGCGCTTGCATCGCCGCATCCGGCACATCGGCGTTTTCAAGCATGTGCGTTTGCAAGCCCTGCGCGACTTGGGAAAAGGCGAGCGTATTCGCCGACGAATAAACCGTAACTTCATCGCCCACACGAATGCGTCCGCAAAAGCCGCGACTGGCTTGCAGCGCGAGCGGCAATACGTCGAAGGTCGTGCGCGGCAGGCTGGTGAAATCCGCAATAAAATAGCCCGCCTGCGCAAAGCGCACCGCCGTCCCCAT
>JABFSD010001165.1 GCA_013140935.1 Acidobacteriota bacterium | reverse complement strand
GTCCCGGACGCTTTGACCGTCGCGTCATCGTCAATCGTCCCGACGTTCGCGGACGCGAAGGCATTCTGGCCGTTCACACGCGCAAGATTCCGCTCGGCGAAGATTTCGACGTCTCGGTTATCGCCCGCGGCACGCCCGGTTTCACGGGCGCTGATCTCGCCAACCTCGTCAATGAAGCTGCGCTCAATGCCGCCCGCTTCAACAAAAAAGTCGTAGCGATGCTTGATTTCGAGTGGGCGAAAGACAAAGTCATGATGGGGGCTGAACGCAAATCGGCCGTCATGTCGGAAGAAGAAAAGAAGACTACGGCCTATCACGAAGCCGGTCACACGATCATCGGTATGAAAGTGCCGAACGCCGATCCGGTGCATAAGGTCACGATCATTCCGCGCGGCATGGCGTTGGGGCTGACGCAACAACTGCCCGAAGGCGACCGCTATACGCACTCGTCGGAATACATCGAAGGTTCGATTGCGATTCTGATGGGTGGTCGTCTGGCCGAAGACATCTTCCTCGGCAAGATTACGACAGGCGCTTCGAACGACATCGAACGCGCCACCGAAATGGCGCGCCGCATGGTGTGCGAATTCGGTATGTCCGATCTGGGGCCGCTGACTTTCGGCAAGAAAGAAGAGCAAATTTTCTTAGGCCGTGAAATCGCGCAACATCAGGATTACAGCGAAGAAACCGCGATCAAGATTGATCAGGAAGTCAAACGCATCGTGATGGAGCAATATGAACGCGCCCGTCGCATCATGCTCGAAAGCAAGGAAGCTACCGAACGCCTCGCGCTCGCTTTGCTCGAACGCGAAACGCTCGACGCCATCCAGATTCGCCGTCTCGTCGCCGGGCTGACGCTCGACGATGATGATTCGTCGCCAGCAGCGCCTGTGCCGACCGAAGACCGACCGGCGGACAAAGAATCGGTACTCAAACCGATTCTGCCACCGATCACGGGCGGCAATCCGCTAACAGCGTAAGACAGGAAACAACCACAATCATCACGCGGTAGTTGGCGACAAGCTGGCTACCGCGTTTTTGCGTAGCACAGACTTCAGTCTGTGACGTATGACGGATTTCAGTCCGTTGCTGATGAGCAAACGCGCGGACTGAAGTCCACGCCACGAGTTTTATGAGACAGGATTACAGCCGCACCGCTGAAGGTATGGCGATGGTACGCGCGCTCGAACAACATCAATCACCGCGCATCATTGATGATCCTTTTGCGGCTACGTTTTTGCTCAATCCTTACTATCGCTGGCTCGCGCGCTCCTACTGTTCATCGCGTAGCGTATTGCGCTTTCTGCGCTATTGGGCTCCCGGCGGACAGGAGTTTCTCGCCATCCGTCCGCGTCTCGTTGACGACCTCGTCACCGTGGAAGCCACGCAAGGATTGAAACAAGTCGTCATTCTCGGCGCAGGCTTCGATACGCATGCCTGGCGTTGCCGCGTGGCGCTCACGCAAACCATTGTCTTTGAGATTGACCATCCGGCGACGCAACAAACCAAACGTGAACGCAGCCGGCAACTCGGTTTGCCTGACAACCTGCGGTTCGTCGCCGTGGATTTCGAGCAAGACGATTTCGCCGAACGCTTGCTGGCCGCAGGCTTCGACCCCGAATTGCCCACGTATTTCGTTTGGGTCGGCGTTTCGTATTACCTCACCGCGCAAGCCGTAGCTGATACGCTGCAACGCCTTTCGACATTGAGCCGCGCCGGAACCAAACTCGTGTGGGATTACATGTTGGCTGAAGTCGTGAACGGAACTTCATCGAACCGCGAAGCTCTCGACAAAGGACGCCGCGCCGCACAACTCGGCGAGCCGTGGCTCTGGGGCCTCGCACCCGCTGACGTGTCATCTTATCTCGCGGGTTTCGGCTTCAAGCTGATTCACGATTACGAACCGGCGGAATTGCGTGAACGATACGCGCCTGCGCGTCCATTGCCGATGAGTTACGTGCGCATCGCGATGTGCGAGCGCGCCGGAAGCTGATAGAATTTCGGCGCAAGCGCGATGTCTCATCGTCGTCTGTTATACTCGCAAAAAAATTGCCGCGTGAGTTGCGGTAAGAATGCTAAAAAGGAAACTTCGTGAAAAGACACTCCCTCTACGTTTTGTTGTGGTTGCTCGTGAGCGCCAACGTATTCGCGCAACGCCGCGTGCCTACGGTGGACGAACTCATCAGCGTGAAATCCATCGGCAGCGCGCAGATCGCGCCCGATGGCAAGCGCGTAGCTTTCACTGTCACCGAGACTGATTGGAAACAGGATGCTTACGTCACACAGATTTGGATGGCGCTGGTCGAGAGCGGCAAGACCTTTCAACTCACACGCGGCGAGAAATCGGCCAGCAATCCGCAATGGTCGCCCAACGGCGAATGGCTGGCCTTCACGAGCGAACGGCAAGGCGGCAAAGCCCAGGTGTTCGTGATTCCGGCGGAAGGCGGCGAAGCCTTACAACTCACGAAAGCCGTGAACGGCGTGAACAATTTCGGCTGGTCGCATGACGGCAGGCAGATGGCGTTTACCGCCAGCGATGCCGATGAAAAGGCGAGTAAGGAACGCAAGGACGAGTTCGGCGATTTTGAAGTCGTGCGGCTCGAATACGGGTACGTGCATTTGTGGACGCTCAATGTCGAAGAAGCCTTGTCAGCGCCCGTCACTGGCACCCAACGCACGCGCGGCAGAGAGTTGAGCGTAGCCGGGTTTGCCTGGTCGCACGATGACAAGCAGATTGCTTTCAGCGCGACCGTCAATCCCGATCTGGTCAACAGCCGCACGGCGGATATTTATTTGTTAAGTATGAATGAAGGCGCGCCGCGCAAGTTCGTCGCGCAAGTTGGCCCTGACACCAATCCGAGTTGGTCGCCCGACGGCAAGCAAATCATTTTTACTTCGGCGATGGGGAACGCGAAGTTCTTTCATTCCAATCAACGACTCGCCGTGTCGCCTTTGCGCGGCAATGAAGTGCGTTCGCTCACCGACGCTTTTGATGAGCAGCCCAATCTGGTCGAATGGAATTACGACGGCATTTATTTTACCGGCTTGCAAAAAACGGCTTCGCATTTATTCAAGCTCGACCACGCTACCGGACGAGTGGTGCGCATCAGTCAGCCGGATAACCTGATGCTCAACAACGTATCGTTCACGGCGGACGGCCAAACCATTGCTTTCACCGCGCCTTCTGCTACGTCGTTGAGTGAGCTTTATGTTTCTTCGGTCATGAATTTCGCGCCGCGCAAGCTGA
The DNA here is from genome assembly GCA_013140935.1 of Acidobacteriota bacterium. Classification (GTDB taxonomy): domain Bacteria; phylum Acidobacteriota; class Blastocatellia; order RBC074; family RBC074; genus JACPYM01. The sequence goes on along the minus strand of JABFSD010001165.1, from coordinate 1,898 downwards.
CGGCGATGACCGAACAGGTGCGCGATCACTTGCTGGCTTCGCGCGAAGTCATTGCGTGGCAGAGCAAAGATGGCGAAACGATTGAAGGCATTCTTATCAAACCGGCAGATTTCAATCCGGCAAAAAAGTATCCGCTGCTGTGCGTCATTCACGGCGGGCCGACGGGCGTTGATCGGCCTGTGTTGCTCGACGCGCGATACTATCCGTCGGATATTTGGGCGGCCAAAGGCGCAATCGTATTGAAAGTGAACTATCGCGGCAGCGCGGGTTACGGCGAGCGGTTCCGTCAACTTAACATACGCAACCTTGGCGTAGGCGATGCGTGGGACGTTTTGTCAGGCGTAGACCATCTCATCAAGCAAGGCTTCGTTGACGCCAATCGCGTCGCTTGCATGGGTTGGAGTCAGGGCGGATATATCTCGGCGTTTCTGACGACTTCTTCAGATAAGTTCAAAGCGATTTCAGTGGGCGCAGGCATTTCGAATTGGGCGACGTATTATTACAACACCGACATCACGCCCTTCACGATTATGTATCTCGGCAACGATCCGGCGACGGAACCGGAGCTTTATGCGAAGACTTCGCCGATGACTTACGTCAAGCAGGCCAGGACGCCGACGCTGATTCAACATGGCGAAAACGACCGGCGCGTACCGATTGCGAATGCTTACGAATTGCGACAGGGGCTGGAAGATCGTGGCGTGCCGGTTGAGATGGTGGTTTACAAAGGCTTCGGCCACGGCATCACTAAACCGAAAGCGATGCGCGCGGTGATGCAGCACAACCTCGCGTGGTTCAATCACTATCTGTTCGGTGAAGCGAAGCCGAATCTCGCGCAACCTGAATTACCCAAAAAAGACGACACCGTGAAAGCGGCAGGCAATCGCTAACCCGAAGGCGTTTCGCTATAGTGCGTACTGAACCCATCACCCCACGCAACAAATACAGAGAGGATCACCATAGAAACCATGCCCGCTAAGAAAGCTGTCAAAAAGGCCGCGAAAAAGACTGCGAAAAAGACTGCGAAAAAAATGACGAAGCAGGCCGTAACCGTTGCGCCCACGGCTCTCATCGAAATTCCGAAAGTGGATTACCAAGGCATCCGCACTCTCGCTTTTGACATAGGCGGTTCCGGCCTCAAATGTTCGCTGTTGGATGAAAAAGGCAACATGCTCACGCCGCGTGTGAGAGTGGCTACGCCGAAGCCCTGTCCGCCCAAAGTGCTGCTCGAAAAGTTCACTGAGCTCACCGCGCAACTGCCGCGTTACGACCGCATTTCCGTCGGCTTCCCCGGCGTGATTCGCCACGGATGCACGCTGACCGGCGTCAATCTGGGCGGCGACGTATGGCGTAATTACGATTTGCGCGCGGCGTTGCACAAGCTCACCGGCAAGCCGGTCGTCGTCATCAACGACGCTGATATGCAAGGGCTGGGCGCAATTAAAGGCAAAGGCGTAGAGATGGTCATCACACTCGGCACGGGCATTGGCTCGGCGCTGTTTGAAGACGGACGCCTCGCGCCGCACCTCGAACTCGGCCACGCGCCGTTTCGCGACGGCCAGACCTTTGAAGAACAACTCGGCAACCAAGCCTTTGAGGACGTAGGCATCGAACGCTGGAACAAGCGCCTCAAAAAAGCGATTGCGTTTTGGCATACGCTGACCAATTACGACACGCTTTATCTGGGCGGCGGAAATACCGAACACATTCGCTTTAAGTTGCCTGCCAACATCGAGATCGTCTCGAATATGTACGGCATCAAAGGCGGCATCTGGGTTTGGAAAGATTCCAACTTAGCTGACGGAATTAAGAAATAACTTCTGACAGGCAAGCGCATGGAGTACACGCTTTAGCGTGAGGCGTTCGCTGCGCGAGACTCACGCTAAAGCGTGTACTCC
>JABFSD010000288.1 GCA_013140935.1 Acidobacteriota bacterium | reverse complement strand
CAGTTCCTGTTGCTTACGTGCGCCCCAGTTATGCGTAATTGTCCAGCGGTCGAGTTCGGCAATGGTCATAAACGAAAGGCAAAGGTGTTTGCCACGCAGGTGCGGTTCATAAAGCGCACTGCGGCTGTCGCGCTTGAACGAATAGGAAACAACGTCGGTGTCAACGATTACGAACTGCATCAGCGTTTTTGCGGCGGTCGGTCGGCGCGCGAGTCGTAAACAAAGGCGATTAAATCATCCACGCTTTCGTCGGCGGGGAAGAATTCTCCCCGTCGTAACAAATCATCGAAATCAATCGGGCCTTTGCCTTGTTCGGCGGCTATTTCGGCTAACGACTTACGTGGGCGGATAGGCTGTTGAGCCGCTAAGTAATCCAACAAACGTTCCCGATCAAAAGGCGTCAGCTTGAGTGCGTTTTCCAATACTTGTTCGTAAGTAATTTCAGCAGTCGTCATGGCAAAATCTCCTTTCTGTTCGCCGGTTAATTGCGAAGGCAGCATAACCAAATCAATGTTTCGCTACAATGCGAGTAATTGGAAAAACTCCAAGCTGTAACGCACAATGCCGCGCACTGACTTACGACACAGGAGAAGCGAACGAACACCATGATCGGCGAAACCATTTCCCACTACCGGATTCTCGAAAAAATAGGCGCGGGCGCGATGGGCACGGTGTATAAAGCCGAAGACACGCGCCTCAACCGCTTGGTTGCGCTCAAGCTGTTGACCGCGAACGATACCGACAGCGACACTGCGCGCTTGCGCTTCTTGCGCGAAGCCCAGGCCGCGAGCGCCATCAACCATCCCAACGTCGCCACCATTTACGAAATTGACGAAATCGAACGCGCGGGCGGGCGCTTCAGTTTCATTGCGATGGAATATGTGCCGGGCGAAACGCTCAAGTCGTTGCGCGGGCAGTTGGCGATGAACGATTTGCTGGATGTCTTCACGCAAATCGCCAACGGCCTCGCCGAAGCGCACGAACGTGGCATCGTCCATCGTGATCTCAAGCCGTCGAACATTCTCATCACCGACATCGCCGACATTGGTGGACCGCGTCGCGCTAAAATCCTCGATTTCGGCGTAGCCAAATTCAATCCGCTCGCGCAAGCCCGCGACGAAGAAGATACGAGCAGTGAAACCGCAAGCCTTTACCATACGAATCTTTTTCTCACCCAACCGGGCACAGTGTTGGGTACGTTCGCCTATATGTCGCCTGAACAGGCGCGCGGCGAAGACGTAGATCATCGCAGCGATATTTTCAGCCTCGGCGTCGTCTTTTATGAATTCCTTGCCCAGCAGTTGCCCTTTCAAGGCAGTTCCGCGTTGGCCGTAGTGGATGCGATCTTGCACGCTACGCCCGCGCCTGTGAGCGCGCACAATCGCGCGGTCAGTCCTGCGCTCGAAGACCTCGTGCATCGTATGCTCGCCAAAGACCGCGCCTTGCGGCAGCCGCATTTGCGCGAAGTCATCTTTGATTTGGACGCGATGCAACGCGACGTTTCGATGGCGTTGTCGGCAGACACCTATCGTTCGGTCAGTTCGGCAAATGATCCGTTCGCCACGCAAGCGGCGAATGCTGCACTAATCACCAATTCCAGTTCCTTGCGCGCGCGCGCAGGCAAAAGCGTCGCCGTGTTGCGCTTTCACAACATCACGGGCAACGCCTCTGACGAATGGATCGGCGTGGGCATTGCTGAAACCGTGACCGCCGATCTCAAAAACATTCAGGGCGTCGCCATCATCGGACGCGAATTGATTTACGACGTGTTGCGGCGCTGGAATGCCGATCAGCAAACCGATTTCGACGAGAAGTTCGCCACGCGCGTAGGCCGCGAAGTTGGCGCGCGCTGGATGGTCGTGGGCGGCTATCAACGCTTCGGCGAAATGTTGCGCATCACGGCGCGCTTTGTCGAAGTCGAGTCAGGCGAGATCATCAAGACCGTCAAGATTGACGGGCAGATGAATGACATCTTCGCTTTGCAGGACAAGATTGTTTACGAGCTTTCGCGCGACCTCGATTTAGGTCTGGCGGCGGGCGAACGCGACGACATCGCGGAACGCGAAACCGAAGTGATTGAGGCTTATGAGGCTTATATCAAAGGCATGGCGCTCGTCTTTCAGGGTGCGTCCAAAAGTGTCGAAGCCGCCTTATACCTGTTTGAAAGCGCCATCACGCTCGACCCGCATTACGCGCAGGCTTACACCGGCAAGGCGTATGCGCTCTCATTGCGCGGCCAGTTTTTCAACGACGTAGCCATTCTCGAAGAGTCGCTTCAGTTCGCCCAGAAAGCCATCGAGTTGCGTCCGAATTATCCTGACAGTTACAGCGTGATCGGCATGACCTTTATCGCGCTCGACCGCGTCAACGAAGCCATCGGCGCATTGCGGCGCGCGCTGGCTTTTGCGCCCGACGATGCTTTGGCGCACGCCGCCCTCGCACGCGCCTATTTCATCGGCAAAGGGAAATTCGCCGAAGCCGCCACCGAGTTCGAGATTGCCTTGCGCAATCCCAGCGAAGCCGCCTGGGTCGCGTCGGCGCTGGCGCATGTCTTGATGTATACCGGCGATTACGCCCGGGCCGAACAGCTCGCGCGCGAAGCCGTCGTGTCGCAGGAAAACGCCGCGCTCAATCACGAAGGCATGCAAATCATCGGCGCTTACCTGCGGCTCGGTCACGCCTTCCTCGCACAGGGCCGTTATGACGAAACCATCATTGAGTTGGAACGCGAACTCGCTTTCATGGCGCGTCACGATCACGCCATGAAAGAGCGCACGGAACTGGACGTTTACGCCAAACTCGTCAGTGCTTACGTGCGCAAAGGCGATGCCATCAGCGCGCGGCTCACATTCGACCAGTTAATGACGGCCTTTGACGCACGACTCGCTGCCGGACAAGACGATCCCTTCACGCGCTATTACGTCGCTTGCGCCTGTGCCCTGATGGGCGAAGCCGACCGCGCGCTCGAACATCTCGAACGCGCCATCGCCGGACGCCGCGCCTTCACCCTGGCGCGCGCGCGCGTAGATTTCGACCTTGATGCGTTGCGCGATGATGCGCGCTTTCAGGCTCTGATCGCGTAAGCCTGGGCACGTATCCAGGCTTATGCCGCAACGTTCTCCCATGCATTCATTCATAAACTCACGACTCGAATTCTTTCCGCGCCTCAACGCCGGCCATTACCCCACGCCCATCGAAGAACTGCCGCGTCTGCGTGCCGCGTTAGGCAAGCGTGCGCCACGACTGTTTATCAAGCGCGACGATTACACGGGCGCGGGCTTGGGCGGCAATAAAGTGCGTAAGCTCGAATACGTCTTGGCGCAAGCACAGGCTGACGGCGCAGACGTCGTCATCTCGATGGGCGGCGAAAAATCGAACCACGCGCGCGTCACGGCTGCGCTGTGCGCACGACTCGGCTTGCCGTGCGAGTTGGTGATGAATCCGCCGAACGTGCGCTACGATGGATTGAAACCCGCCAACCTCGTCGCCGATGAATTGTTCGGCGCAAAGATTCACCGCGTCGCCAACCGTGACGAACGCAATACGTTCAGTGCGGAACTCGCTGCGCGTTACATGCGCGAAGGGCGTCGCGTCGCGCTCGTGCCGCTGGGCGCTTCGATTCCGCTCGGCGCACTCGGTTTCGTACGTGCTATCGGTGAAACCAAAGCTCAACTCGATGCGGCAAATATTCAAATCACGCACATCGTTCACGCCAGTTCTTCGGGCGGCACGCAAGCGGGCATCGTAGCGGGCTGTCAGCTTTACGGTTTGTCAGCGCAAGTCGTCGGTATGAGTCCTGACGATCCGTCGGCTTCTATCGCTGCGCACGTCGCCGATATCATCACCGACATTGGGGCGTTGCTCGAAACCACATTCGACAATCGCGTCATCGTTCGCGATGAATTCGTCGGTGCGGGCTATGGCATTCCTACGGATGAATCAACGAATGCACTCGCACTCGTCGCACGCACCGAAGGCATCCTGCTCGATCCGGTTTATACAGCGAAAGCGATGGCGGGTTTGATTGCCATGATCGGCGACGGCGAATTGACAGCCGATGACACCGTGCTGTTTTGGCATACCGGCGGACAATTGGCGCTTTTCTATGCGCCCCAATAAAACCAGTTTTTTCGCCACGAATTTTCACGAATTAACACGAAGTTTTTTGAGGAAAGCATTCACCTCAAAACCCAAAAAATAATTCGTGAAGATTCGTGAAAATTTGTGGCTGATTTTTTCTTATGATCGAAATCATCGCGCACAATTACGGCGCCGATCACGCCAATGCAATTCACAATGACGCAGGCGCGCGGCAGCACGGTTTCGCGGGCGCGCTCGTGCCCGGCGTAGCCGTTTATGGTTATCTCATGCGTCCCGCCGTCGAAGCGTGGGGCTTGGATTGGCTCGCTCACGGCGCAGCCAGCGTGCGCTTCCTGCATCCGGTTTATGATGGTGAACGAATGATCGCCGAAGCCGACGACACGATGAATTTGCAATTGCGCAACGCCGCGCAAACGGTTTGTGCGCAGGGCGCGGCTTCATTGTCTGAAGAGTTGCCAGAGCTTTCATCAACGGATTACGAATTGGCTGAAACGTGCTTGCGGCCTCCGACAATTGCTTCGTTTCAAGTCGGCGAACCGCTCGGCTCATGGGCTTTCACCTTGAATTGGCAGGTAGAACGCGCCGCCTTTCTTGCCGATATGAACGACGATGCCGCGCTCTATCAACGCGCGCCGCATCCGGCTTACTGGCTGGCGCGCGCCAACGAAATGTTTATGAGCAACATTGCGCTCGGCATGTGGATTCATACGGCCAGCGAGATTCAGCATTACGCGCTGCCTGTTGAAGGCGAAGCGATTTCCCTGCGAGGCCGCGTCATCGAGTTGTATGAAAAGAAAGGCCACGAATACCTCGCCGCCGATCTCGCGGCCTTCGGTGAACACGAACGTCCGCTCGTTCAGATCAAACACACCGCGATCATTCGATTGAACGAACCTCGGTAGCAACGGTAGCGCAATCTGCCGAGCATTAGTTTCTACACAAGTAGGTAAAAACCTTGAACTCAAAGCTGCGCAATAAGTTAGCCCCTCGGCTACCCACTTTCGGTGGGCGGCAAGGGGAGAAACTGCGCCATCAGTCGGCGCAGTTGTG
>JABFSD010000975.1 GCA_013140935.1 Acidobacteriota bacterium | reverse complement strand
GTCGTTTGGTCTTGTCGCAAGCGCGCTGGCTGGTCAGCCGCGACGAACTCAAAACCCTCAACGAATCCGCCGACCGATTCGCTGCCGTGCAAGGCTTGCGCGCTGAACGCAAGCTGCCGCGTTACGTTGTGCTGGCTGATGGCGACAATACGCTGCCGGTGGATTTAGACAACGTGCTGAGCGTCGAATCTTTCGTCCACATCGTCAAAGAGCGCGCGGGTGCTACGTTGCGCGAACTCTGGCCTGCGCCCGAACAACTCATTGCGCGCGGCACGGAAGGCGCGTTTACGCATGAGTTGATCGTACCCTTTGTGCGACAGAGAGATGGAGAGACGGAGAGACGGAGAGACAGAGAGACGGTTCAGCCTCTCACCGTCTCACCGTCTCACCATCTCACCATCTCTCCATCTCCCCGTCGCTTTGCGCCCGGCTCCGAGTGGCTTTATGCAAAACTCTATTGCGGCGCGGCGACGGCGGATCAGGTGTTGCGCGAAGCCGTGTTGCCGGCGGCGCGCGAAATCGTCGCATCGGGTGCGGCGCGGCAATGGTTCTTTTTGCGATACAGCGACAGCGATCATCATTTGCGCGTGCGGTTCGAGGGCGACGCGACGCGCTTGCTGACCGAAGCGTGGCCGCAGTTGCAAGCCGCGCTTGAGCCGTTGTTGTCGGACGGGCGCGTGTGGCGCGTGCAGTTGGATACTTACGAAAGGGAAGTGGAACGTTACGGCGGCGAGGTTGGCGTAACGTTGGCGGAACAACTGTTTTATGCCGACAGCGTAGCCGTCGCTGAAATCGTTGCGCGCCTTTCCACCGGCGACGCCGGAATGGATGAACGCTGGCGCTTGGCGCTTTATGGCATGGATCGGCTGTTGAATGATTTCGGCTTCGATTTGGCGGCAAAGCTCGAGGTTGTGAAAAAAGGACGTGCGGGTTTTCTCGCCGAATTTCACGCCAATGATCACTTGCACGCACAACTCAGCGAACGTTATCGCACCGAGCGCAAGAGCCTTGAACGTTTGTTCGATCCGGCAGCGCACGCGGGACATGCGCTGGCGCAAGGCCTCGCCGTTTTTGCGCAACGTTCTGCGCAACTGGCTCCGGTAATTGCGCAGTTGCAAGCTGCCGAACGCGAACAACGCCTGACGCAGCCGCTGACGGAACTCGTGCTGAGTTATTTGCACATGCACGTCAATCGCATTTTGCGTTCGGCGCAGCGGGCGCAGGAGATGGTGCTTTACGATTTATTGACGCGGCTTTATAGCGCACGGACTGCGCAGGCTTCACGTTCGCCCCAAGCGCGAGCCGCAGCGGCTTGAGTGTTAATCAGCTTTGCTTGTCAGTAATTTAGCGCGCGTGCTATAAACCGCGCGCTTTCACGGCAGTTCTTTGGCGCGTTGGTGTAATTGGTTAACACGCCGCCCTCTCAAGGCGGAGAGTACGGGTTCGATCCCCGTACGCGCTATGGTTGAGACCAGTAAATAGAGCGGAGGGCAGCACGGCGCTGCCCTTTTCTTATCTTTCGCCCTCTTTGCTGATTAGGAGGTGAAGCTAATGATTGTTACGTTTTCTCCAGAAGTGGAAAAGCGAGTTCTTGCGACAGCCGCAAAGAAAGGGCTCGACTTAAATGCCTATTTCTTGTCATTGGTGCAAAAGGATTGGGAGCTTCCGCTGTCGCTGGAACCGTCAAACGGGATTGACTCAAATGGGAATGGTGAAGATTACGACCCTGACGCGCTGAACCGCATGATCGCCAGTCTGACTAACCGCACGATTGAGCAAAAACGCGAAGCGAGAGAAAGGGCGATTCAACAAAGTCAGCCGAAAATCCAGCTTCCGCCGGGTGTCTCCGTTTTTGAGGTAATGCCGGTCATCAGAGGAGACGAAACCGACGAAGAGGTTATCGCCGCTTTGCAAGAGTTGAGTTGATGTCTGAACTCTATCTTTTCGATACGAACATTTTGGTTCATTTGGTACGCGACGACGCGACGGGGCAACAAATCAGAGCGCGCTACCAACCGTTCTCTTACGACCCCCAACCGCGTTTTTGCTCTGTGACGGAAGGCGAACTGCGCTCGCTGGCGCTTCAGTTCAGTTGGGGAAAGCATAAGCTGAATCAAATGGAATTTGCCCTCGCGCATTTAGGGCGATTGACGATTGAAGACGCCGAAGTGATGAAAGCTTACGCGATGCTGGATGCCTATGCTCAGGCGCGCGGCATCAAGATGGGCAAAAACGACCTCTGGATTGCGGCAGTAACTTTTGTGGCAGATGCGCGGTTAGTCACTACTGATAAAGATTTCGATCATCTCGAGCCAGGGTTTATCCATGTTGATAAAATTAAGTATGCAACACTGAGTTAAGCTCCGAATCTGCCAACAGCTCATTTTTCAGCGACTCACAAGACGGTTTCTGTGATTATTGTTTGCGTATGAAAATTCTCGTCGTCAGTCTTTATTACGCCCCCGATCAGTGTCAGGGCAACGGGCCTATCGTCCGCGCTTTGTGCGACGATTGGGCGGCGGCAGGACACGACGTGACGGTCATCACCTCTTTCCCGCATTACAACTGTGACGAAGTCTGGCCGGAATATCGCGGCAAATGGTTTCAGCGCGACCATCTCGGCCTGGTCAAAATCATCCGCACTTATCTTTATGTCACCTTGCAAAACAGCCGCTGGGGGAGGCTGCTGAATTACCTTTCGTTCAATCTTTCTTCTACGCTGGCGGGGCTGTGGGCCGAAAAGCCCGATGTAATCTTTGCGATGTCGCCTCCACTAACGATTGGGCTGACGGCCTGGCTGATCGGCAAGCTCAAGGGCATTCCGTATTGTTACAACGTGCAGGACATCTGGCCGGAAGCGGCAGTCCGCTTGGGAATGTTGCAAGGCGAGCGGACGATTCGCTGGTGGGAGCGCGTCGAACGTTTCATCTATCGCCACAGCCGCCGGGTCTTTGTTATTTCTGAAGAGTTCCGCGACAACCTGCTGGGCAAGGGCGTGACGCCCGCCAAGCTCGAAGTCATTCCGAACTTCGTGGATATTGAAAGCCTGCGTCCGTTGCCGCGCCGCAATGCCCTGGCGGCGATGTATGGCTTGCAAGACAAGTTCGTCGTGCTTTACGCCGGCAACGTCGGGTTATCGCAAGGCTTAGAGGTTGTGTTGGATGCCGCTGAACGTTTGCGCTCGCGCCGCGAAATTGAGTTCTTGATTGTCGGTGCGGGTACAAGCAAAAGCGATTTGATCGCCGATGCCCGACGACGCAGCTTGTCGAGCGTACGCTTTCTGCCGCTCTTTCCCGAAGCGCAGGTGCCGGAGCTTTACGCTTCGTGCGATGTGGCGTTGATTCCGTTGCGGCGCGGGCTGACGCAAAATTCAGTGCCGTGCAAGACCTATAGCATTATGGCGAGCGGACGCCCTTACATCGCCAGCGTAGACGCGGGCAGCAACGTCTGGAAGCTCACCGAAAAAGTGCATTGCGGCGTATGCGTTCCGCCCGAAAATGCCGAAGCGTTGGCCGAGGCGGTTTTATCGTTGCAGGCGCAACCGCAACCAGCGGCGGCGATGGGGGCCCAAGGACGCGCTTACGTCGAGTCGCATTTCGCGCGCGCCAGCGTTACGCAACAATATCGCGTCGCGCTCGAAAAGATCGTTGATCCCCATCAGGCGGTTACGTCTGAAACCTGGAAGACGACGCCCCGCCCCACTTCGCAAACGATTAACGTAGAAATCGAATAAGTCCCCACCACATCAACTGGAGAATTAACTGTGTCGGAGAAGAAGCTGTATCTGGTGACCGGCGGCGCGGGTTTCATCGGCTCGCATATCACAGAGGCGTTGGTGAAACGCGGCGACCGCGTGCGCGTGTTAGACAATTTGCTAACCGGCCATCGCAAAAACCTCGAACATCTCATAGACAAAATCGAATTCATCGAAGGCGACATCCGCGACCTTGAACAAACGCGCGCCGCGATGACGGGCGTCAACATCGTCTTTCACGAAGCCGCGATTCCTTCCGTCCCGCGTTCGGTGGCCGACCCGCAACTCAATCACGATGCGAACGTGCAAGGCACTTTCAACGTGCTGATGGCGGCGAAAGAAGCAGGCGTCAAGCGCGTCGTTTATGCCGCGTCGAGTTCGGCTTACGGCGAAACCGAAGTGCTGCCCAAACAGGAAGACATGCCGCCCAGCCCGCTCTCGCCTTACGCCGCCGCGAAACTTTTCGGCGAATATTATATGCAGGTCTTCACGCGCGTTTATGGTTTAGAGACGGTGAGCCTGCGTTACTTTAACGTCTTCGGCCCGCGCCAAGACCCCTCGTCGCCTTATTCGGGCGTGATCTCGAAATTCGCTACGGCGCTGCTGACCGAACAGACACCGGTGATTTACGGCGACGGCGAACAGTCGCGCGATTTCACCTACGTCGAAAACGTAGTGGACGCCAACCTGCGCGCCGCTGAAGCTCCGCAAGCCAGCGGTCACGTGATGAACCTCGGCGTAGGTCGCCGCATCACGCTCAACGGCTTGCTCGAGGAAATGCAAAAGGCGCTGGGTACGAACCTGCCGCCCGAATACCGCGAGATGCGTACGGGCGATGTGCGGCATTCGCTGGCCGACATCACGCGTGCGCAACAACTGATTGGTTATGAACCCGTCGTGCATTTGCCGGAAGGGCTGAAGCGCACGATGGCTTGGTACAAAGACAATCTCGATAGGATGTAAAAGGTGGCACAAGCTGCCGAGCTTGTGCCGCTTCACGATGCGAACACTACTGCGAGACGGGTTGCCTCTCAGGGGTGCGCATTTCGTCAAGGTCGCGTTTCTAGCAACGTGTCGCATGAGTGAAAGCACAAGCTCGGCAGCTTGTGCCACCATGAAAGACTTGTTCGGCCTTCCTGTTTTCGTGAGAATGCGGGAAGGCCGTTGCATTTTTGAGGCCAACTGCATTGAGGACGCAAGATGAGCAAAACAAACGACAACCGACTGGCTACGCTCGTGCGTGAACTGCGCGAACTCAACGCGCGCATCGAACAAGGCGGCGGCGCAGACAAGATCGAAAAGCAACATCAGCAAGGCAAGCTCACGGCGCGCGAACGCATTGCACTTCTGCTCGACGCAAATACAAGCTGGCAAGAGATCGGTTTGTTGCTCGCGTATGACG
>JABFSD010000618.1 GCA_013140935.1 Acidobacteriota bacterium | reverse complement strand
ACAAAACCGATTGGTGGGGCGAACGCGAAATTATCTGGGTCAACCAACAGCCTTACGCCGACGAAGAGCCGCTGGCGCGCGAACTCTTGCCGCTGCTCGAAGCCGAACACGAAGGCCGCGTGGCCGTCGTCAATCCGTTCGGCGCAGTCGTCACGCAAAACAAACTCTCGATGGCGTTGATGTGGGAACGGCAGGCGTTGTTTTCACCGCCAGCGCAAACGTGGATTCGAGAATATATTCCTGAGACGCGGCGAATGACGCAATGCGCTCACCGTGATTTGATGCGCAAAGATTGGGTGCTGAAATCGGCATACGGTTGCGAAGGCGATTCGGTCGTTATCGGCGCATTCGTCAAACCGAAGGATTGGTTCTTATCTTTATCGGCATTGATCCCACGCCATTGGGTCGCGCAAAGATTTTTTTCGGTCGCGCCTTACGGAGAAAACCGCTGGCTGCCGAATTACGGCGTGTATGTTTTGGGCGGAAAGGCCGCCGGAATTTTCACGCGCTTGTCACGGCAGGGAACTGATTACACGTCGCTGACCGCTCCGACTTTCGTCCAAAAAGATTCAGCCACGAATTAACACGAATTTTCACGAATGGTTTACCTGCTCGGATAATTCGTGGAAATTCGTGTTAATTCGTGGCTGAAATGCGCCTTACCAGCTTACCAATACGCCGGTTTTGTTGAAGACGAGTTTGCCGTTGCTGTAAGTCCAAACTTCGCCGGTCGCGGTGCGGGCGGTTTGTTGCGGTTCGCCCCAACTCATTTTGACCTGCTCGGCGGTCATGCCAGAGACGATGCGATTGCTTTCAATCACTGCCCACGTAGCCGCCGGCCATTTGTATTTGAGGCGCGGGTTTTCAGTCAGGAATTGATCTTCAAAGCGCGACAACTGGCGCAACTCCGGCGGCACGTTCGTACCGCTCAAATTGACATCCATAAAACCGCGCTTGCCGTCCGTCGTTTCCAACGTGAAGCGCAACGGCGCGGCGTTGTCCCAGCCCGGTGTAACTGAAACGACCTTGAGCGCGGCGTAACGTTTGATTGCCAGACTGCCCAACGCATCGTTCGCTTCATCGTAAGTAGACAAGCGCATCTGCCGCGACCAGAGCGTTTGGCCTTCCCAACGTTTGCGCGCCTGTTCGAGATCGTCGAGCAACAACAAACCTTCGAGGCTTTCGCGGTTGGGCGAAGTGCGTGCGCGCAGCTTCTCGCCGTTGTCTTCCATCTCAAGATCGAGATGCTGGCGTCCGCTGAAATCGCTTACGTTGACGACTTTGACGATGCGTCCGGCGTAATCCTTGCGCAATCGTTTGCCGTTGAAATCCTGATAAGGTGAATCGCTCGACGCCTTCGGACTGGAAAGAAAAATGAAGCGTTGATCCTGCCACGTCGTGATGGGCCGGTAAGGCGCAAGTGGCACAACTGGTTCGACAGTTGGTTTGCGCGGAGCTTCAGGGAGTACGTTTTGCTGCTGTGCCAGCGCCGCACCGGTTAAGAGCGTGGTGATCAAGCAACAGCGCAAGGCTTGCTGCCATAAAAAAACGGCTGGAACCATACTGGCCTCCTGTGGTGGTGAAACCGCGAATTGGCGCGCGGCTCAAGTTACTGCTTTAGGGGCTTGCGATGTCGCGAGGGGAACAAGTGCGACAGGCCGCAGTCTAAACAATGCCGGGTCAGATGCCCAGTCAGGTGAGAGCGTCAGAGGCTGAATTAATATTAAAAAGCCCGGCCCGCCCGCGCTACCGGTTACTTGCGCGCGCGAATCAAACCTTTCAATTCATCTAAAAATTCCGACACATCTTGAAACTCCAGATAGACCGAGGCGAAGCGCACATAAGCGACCTTATCGAGTTCTTTGAGTTTGCGCATAATCATCTCGCCGATCTTTGACGTAGGCCGTTCGCGTTCGGGCGAGTTTTGTACGTAAGCCTCGATGGCATCCACGATGGCTTCGAGTTTGTTGACGGCGACGGGGCGCTTTTCGCAGGCGCGCATCAAACCCGCCATCACTTTTTCGCGGCTGAAAGGTTCGCGGCGTTCGTCTTTTTTGACGACCATATAGGGGATTTCATCAATCCGCTCATAGCTGGTGAAGCGGCGTTCGCACTTGAGGCATTCGCGGCGGCGGCGAATGACGTCGCCTTCGCGCGACTCGCGCGAATCAACGACTTTATCTTCGATGTGGGCACAGAACGGACATTTCATGTTTCGCTTCCTTCTTCTGGATTATGAATCGTGAGTCGTTATTTCTTCATGCATCTCTTCGTTGAGGGAATCGCGGATTTGCTGCACGCTGATGTCATCGCGGATCAGATAATACAAACCCAAAATAAACGGTGCGCCGAAGGCAATCAGGTGATAGACCACGGCGATGGCAGCAGCCAGATTGGTTTCGATCCCTAAGAATTCAAGTCCTTTAGCGGCAGCGGCGTGAAAGGCTCCCGCGCCTCCGCCGGGCGTAGGCACAATCGAACCGACCAGCCCGAAGCCCAGCACGAAGACGGCGTAAGTGATAGGTAGATGCAAGCCGAAGGCATAGGCCACCAACCACGTCGCCGCCGTCACCAGCGCCCATACGCAAGCCGAATAAAATACCGCCAGCAGCAGAGCGCGAGCGCCCGTGAGCACGGCCAACCCTTCCGCCAGCGAACGCAAGAGGTTCAACAGCGGACGCATTAGCTTTGGCGGCAAGGCGGCGGTGCGCGTTTCGAGCCATTGCAGCAACACCTCAGCGCGCCAACGCAAAAAAATCAGTACGCCGACGCCGACGATGACGCCGAACGAAAGCAGCGCGCCGGTGGTGCGCAGCAACGCTAATGTTTGTCGCGCTTCGGCAGTCTGCTGCGGCATTTGAAAGAACAATAGGTTGAAAGAGAACAGCCCCACGACGGCGGCGGTGTCGAAGATGCGTTCGATCAGGAGCGTGGCCAGCGTCGCGCTGGGTCGTAAGCGTTCGCGCAAACTCAGCGCAATGGGACGCACCACTTCACCGGCGCGCCCGATGACGAAGATCGCGCCAAAGCCAATGGCGGTAGCCGCGAACGCATTGCGCACACTCACCGGCGCAATCGGAGCCAGCAAGACCTGCCAACGAAATCCGCGCGCCACCATCGTTAGGTTGATCAGAATCAAACTGGCGAACAACGCCCACCCATTCACGTGCCGGATTTTTTCGCCGACGACGCTCCAGTCTGTGCGTGCAATGAACCAGTAAGCCAACGCCCCGCCGATCAGCAAAACAATGGCGGTCTTCAGATATTTTTTCACCGTAATAACTCAAGCCGGGCAAGCCATGCAAAGAGGCTTACCACAAGATGTTGTATGGAGTCGGGAAGCTACAACGAAATGGGTAGGGGCGCAAGACAGGGCGCATTCAAGCCGCCAGATGAGTATGAAGATGAGCGCGTTGATAAAATTCCGCCGCAAGTTTGATGGCGGCGATCATACTGCCGTGTTCGGCCATGCCTTTCCCCGCAATGTCAAAAGCCGTTCCGTGGTCAACTGAGGTGCGCAAAAAGGGAAGGCCCAGCGTAACGTTGACCGCTTCGCCAAAGGCCATGCACTTGATGGGGATGAGTCCCTGATCGTGATAACACGACAGCACGATGTCGAATTCGCCGCGCGCCGCCCGCACGAAAACCGTATCGCCCGAATGCGGCCCGGTTACGTTAATGCTGTCGCGTGTGCGACAAGCCGTGATGGCGGGCAACATTTCATTGGCTTCTTCAACGCCGAAAAGTCCGCCTTCGGCTCCGTGCGGATTGAGCGCGGCCACGGCGATGCGCGGTTCGGCAAAGCCGTAATGCGCAAGTTCACGATGAATCAGACGAATCAGCTTTTCGAGCGCGGCTTGTTTAACCTGGCTGGAAACTTCGGTGAGCGGAATGTGCGTGGTGAGCAACGCAACGCGTAAGTTCGGTGCGATGAAAGTCATCGCAAAATCATTCGTATTCGTCAGGTGCGCGAGAAATTCCGTATGGCCGGGAAAGGGCACCCCCGCGAGATGCAACGACATCTTGTTGATCGGAGCCGTCGTCATCGCCGCGAGTTCGCCGGACTGGCACAGCCTTACCGCTGTTTCGATATAATCAGCTGCTGCGCGTCCCGCCGCCGCTTGCTCCTTACCCATCTCAATCGGCGCAACGATGTTTTTCAAATCGTAAATCACCGGCCCGTTAATTTCGTGGGGCAGCGATTGCGTCATGCGCAAGGTTGGCAATCCGAAGCGCGGCGACCATTCGTTGAGATACGCCGCATCGCCGATGATGACGGGATGGCAAACCGCGAGTACGTCGTCGCTTAACGCAGCCTTCAACGTAATTTCGGGGCCGATGCCGGCGGGGTCGCCGATGGTTAGCCCAATGCGGGGCTTACGGTTGGTCATAAAAAGTATACGCCCATAACGCGCTTTGCGAGCGCGTTATGGGCGTATGGATTGAGTCGAAAGCCGCGTTATTCTTCTTTGGCTTCCGGGTCTTTATAAATGTATTTGACGTTGTGTTTCAGGATGAGCAGGTTCGGCTCGCCTTCGCGATTGAATTTGATACTGCCCTTGTCATACCACTCAATGGTGCCGCGCAACGTTTCGCCGTCCTGCAAGACGACGACCATCGCGGTGTGCTGTTCCATCTGTTTTTTGTAATAGAAGCTTTCCGCGTTGGTCTGCTCGGGCGGTACTTTCTTTTTCTTGACCGGCGCGGCAGGCGGATGATGGTGATCTCGTGGTTGTTGTGGTGGACGATGCTGCTGCTGTTGCGGGCGGCGATCGTATTGTTGCTGCATTTCGCGCTCTTTCACTTGCGCGAGCGTCGTGCGAATCAATTTGCGGTTCATGTTCTTCCTCTTCCTTCTGTCTCAAAGCCTTTCAACAAAGGCGCTGAACGTTTAGCTGTCATGAGTACAGGCAGTCTGACTGTCTGCCTGCCGAATTTGAATCCAGCTTCGAGTATTCGAGCATTAGTGGCATCCTGTGGCTTCGTCGGCCTGACGTTGGAGGGAACGCCTTTTTTCGCAGCGTCGGCCTGAAGCCTGACGCACAAGCACCTAACGAAGAAACCGCGAAGCAATCTGATCAGAGCGTTTGCTCTCAGGAAAGAAACTCTTTCCGGGAATGTTCTTGGAATGGAACTCAGCGGGATGTTTGTCTCAAAC
>JABFSD010000762.1 GCA_013140935.1 Acidobacteriota bacterium | reverse complement strand
GTCAGCGGCTATCAAGACCGCGCGGGCAAGAAAGAAGGCGAGGCGCTCGAAGCCGTCAACGCCGAACTCAAAGCTATAGGTGACAGCGCAATTCGCCTAGCCGGACGAATTATGACGATGCGCTTGATGGGCAAGGCTGCGTTCGCGCATCTGACCGACGGCTTGCAATCGTTGCAGGTTTACCTCCGCAAAAACGACCTCGGCGACGAAGCCTGGGCGCTCTATCAAAAGCTTGATCTCGGCGACTGGGTCGGCGTCACGGGTTATCTCTTCATCACCAAAACCGGCGAATTGTCGTTGCACGTGACGGCGTTGAGCTATCTGTCAAAAGCCCTGTTGCCGATGCCCGACAAATATCACGGCGTGACGGATAAGGAATTGCGCTACCGGCAGCGTTACGTTGATTTGATCGCCAGCGCCGCCGTACACGAACGCGCCGAGGGCGAACTCACTTCGCGCGAAGTCTTTGAACGCCGCGCGCAAATCATCCGATTCATTCGCAACTATTTCGATGAGCGCGGCTACGTCGAAGTCGAGACGCCGATGCTTTCGCCGTTGGCGACCGGCGCAGCCGCCAAGCCTTTCAAGACGCATCACAACGCGCTGGACATTGATCTTTACGCACGCATCGCGCCGGAGCTTTATCTAAAGCGTCTGGTCGTAGGCGGTTTCGAGCGCGTCTATGAAATCAATCGCAACTTCCGCAACGAAGGGCTGTCTTATAAACACAATCCTGAATTCACGATGCTTGAATGGTATCAGGCCTATTCCGATTACACCGACCTGATGGATTTGACCGAAGACCTGTTGACGCAACTCGTAGACAAAGTTTGCGCGACGCGGCAAATCACCTTTCGTGACACGGCGGTGAATTTCAACAACTGGCAGCGCCTCACGATGCGCGAAGCCGTCTTGAAATACTGGCCCGATGACAAAGCCAATCTGAAACCCGCGATTGAAAATCTGCTCGACCGCGCGACATTGGAAAAAGCTGCGGCGGATGTGGCGATGAGCTTCGACCCGAAACTTAATGACGGGCAATTGCTCGGCGCACTGTTCGAGCATCTTGCCGAAGCGCATCTGACTGACCCTACGTTCATCATCGAATACCCGACGGAGCTTTCGCCGCTGTCGAAACAAAGCGAACACGATCCGCGTTTCACCGACCGTTTCGAGCTATTCATCGCGGCAATGGAATGCGCGAACGGCTTCAGCGAGTTAAACGATCCGGTCGAGCAACGACTGCGTTTTGAAGAGCAAATGGGCCAACGCGCCAGCGGCAATGACGAAGCGATGGTGCTGGATGAAGATTATATTCGCGCACTGTCTTACGGCATGCCGCCTACGGCTGGCGAAGGCATCGGCATTGACCGCATCGTGATGTTATTGACCAATCAACCTTCGATCCGCGACGTGCTGCTGTTTCCGCACATGCGACCCGAAACCAAATAAACTGGGAGCGCGGACGGGGACGTCCGCGCTCCCAGTAGTGAAGGAGAACTCCAGACCGTGGCAAAAGCGTCCTCGCAAGAAGAACCCAAAACAGAAGAAGCGCAATTCGTAACCAAAACCAAAGAGACGGTGAAAGCGGCTGAAAGCAAGCCGTGGCTTTTCTTAGCCGCCGCCGTAGCGTTGGTGATTTTGTTCATCGTGATTTATCAGCAACGGCTCGATCACGTCATCGGCTTGATCGTAGACGACGGTTGGTACGTCTTGCTCGCCAAGTCACTGGCGACCGGGCAGGGCTATTCGCTCATCAATTCGCCTACGCCGGGATTACGCCGTTTTATCCGCCGGTCTTTCCGTTTTTGCTGTCGCTGCTTTATCGCCTCTCGCCGAACTTTCCCGGCAACCTGTGGCTGCTGAAATCGCTTTCTATCGTGGCGATGTTCGGTGCTGGCGTGTTGGCTTATCACTACTTTCATCGCTATCGCCAAGTGCCGCGCTGGGTCGCGTTGGGCATTGCCGGACACACTGCGCTTTATCCGGCGCTGGTGTTTCTGGCGACTTCGGCAGTGATGTCGGAATGCGTATTCATGCTGATGGAACTCGCCGCGCTCGTCTTGGTCGAACGTTGCGTCGTACAAAAAGAAACCGCACGCGGCTGGCGATGGGCGCTCTTGAGCGGCTTGATCGTAGGTCTCGCCTTGCTGACGCGCCCCGCCGGATTGGGCCTCGCCATCGGCGGCTTGTTGTATCTGCTGAAAGAAAAACTGCCGCGCGCCGCCATTGCCTTCGCCGCTTGCATCGCTGTGATCGCCGGCGGCTGGATGCTTTACTCACGCGCGCACGCGCCCACCGCCGCGCAAAACGACGAACAGCGCGGCAACATCGTGCAGCCTTACGGTGTGCAACTTTTTCAAAAAACGGCGGGGCAGCCGCTTTCCGGTACGATCACGGCAGCGGACTTGCCGGATCGCGCCATCAATAATTTGACCGAGGTCGTTCGTTATGACATCGGCGCGCTGGCGTTTTACCCGATGTTTCGTCCGCTGGAACCGGGCGAGTCTATTCGCGTAGGTTCGGAAGCCCGCACGCTTTCTTATTTCTTTACGGCCCTGACGCTGTTCGGTTACGTCATGCTGTTGCGCAAACGCGCGACGATGCTCGAACTGATGCTGCCTTTTGCGTTGTTGACGATGCTGTTCTGGGGCTGGGAGCAATATCGTTTGTTGTTGCCGCTTACGCCGTTTCTGATTTTTTATTTGCTGGCGGGCACGGCGGAGATCATGGCGTTGTTGCAAAAGCTGACCGGGCAGGAAAACCAGCCGCGCCAGTGGCTGATCGCTACGGCGCTGGTGTGGCTCTTTGTGGCGGCCAGTGCTTACAGCAACTTCGAGTTCATTCAACGCAAGAACGATCCTTCACCGGCTTACAGTTCAAAGTGGATTCGCGCTTTCAACGAAAACGAAGCCCTCATCAAATACGTCGCGGCCAATCTGCCGAAAGACACCGTGCTGGCTTCGCAAAATCCGGCGCTGGTGCATCTTTACACCGGACACAAAACCGTGGCCTTTGAAAGCCCTGCGACCGCGTGGGAAAACTGGAAGAAGCTGGGCGTGCGTTACGTCGTACAGACTTCGCCTTATGCGTTGGGTCCGCCCACGCCGCAGGAAAACACATTCCGCATCGCCTATCGTCAGGAAGGCGCGTTCAACTTGCGCGTACTTGATTTGGGCGAGCCGACGACGCGACCTAATTGGTAGCCTAACTGATTTTGACTGATTAAAGATGCGCTTCGAGCTTTTCATTGCTTCGCGCTATTTGCGTTCGCGCCGCATGCACGGACTGGTGGCGTTGCTTACGTGGATCGCTACGGCAGCGGTGACGGTCAGCATCGCTGCCTTGATTTTCGCGTTGGCGCTGATGAACGGCTTTCGCGCGGAAATCCGTGACAAGCTGTTGCAGGGCACGGCGCATTTGAACCTGCTCAAAGCCGACGGCAGCGACATCGAAAATTACACTGAACTTGCGCAACGTATCGCACAAACGCCGGGCGTCGTGGCGGCTTCAGCGACGACTTATACGCCCGCACTGCTCGCGCTTAGCCAACGCAATGAACCCGCGATTCTCAAAGGCGTAGACCTCACGGCTCCCGCCGCCGCGAATGAAGTATTCACCACCACCATCGAAGGCAATCCGCAACAATTGCACGGTTCCTCTCATTCGACCGATGACGAACTTCCCGGTCTCGTCATCGGACGCGAACTCGCGCGCGCCTTGAACGTCAAACTGGGCGATCAACTCACCGCCAGTGCATTGGGCACGCGCCTTACGCCGTTGGGTTTGCAACCGCGCGCGCGTTCCGCCGAGTTTCGCGTCGTAGGCATTTTCGCTTCGGGCTTGTATGAATACGATTCCAAGTGGGCTTACGTCACCTTGCCCGCTTTGCAATCCATGATTGGCAGCGGCGCGACGGCAGGCACGATTCAAATGAAAGTGCAGGATATTTACGCCGTCGAAGACATCGCCGCGCGCGTGCTGCAAACTGCTGGACGCGAGGCCTTCGTTACGCAAAGCTGGCAGGAGTTGAATCGCCCCTTATTTTCTGCGCTGCAATTGCAAGAGCGCGTCGTCGTCAGTTTCTTTTCGTTGTTGATCGTGATGGCGGCATTGAGCATCGTGGCGTTACTGACAGTGCTGGTGATGCAAAAGCGCCAGGACATTGCCATCCTGCGCACGCAAGGTGCGACGCCGCGCATGGTAGCGACGATCTTTCGTTGGCAGGGGTTGGCGATTGGGTTGTTGGGGACGTTGGCAGGATTGCCTTTGGGGTTGATTGCCATCTGGCTTGCCAATCGTTGGCGTTTGATCGCATTGCCCAACGAAATTTATTCGATCAGCTACATCCGGCTGACGCTGCGGCTGACCGATGGCTTGTGGGTGATTTTGTTTACGTTGCTGGTCAGTTATCTAGCGACGCTCTATCCGGTGGCGGCAGCTTCTCGGTTGAAGCCGGTGGCAGCGTTGAGAATGCAATAAGGCAAGGATTTAGTGAGAAGAAACCGCTCGTTTCGCCCCTGCTTATCTTCCGGTTATCTGGGGGAGGTCAACTTTTTTTACCTAAAAGTGGTACTTGAATGCCAGCGGGATTGACAAGCATCGGCTCAATACATAAACTCCGCCCCGTTGATGAGGAGCTCACATCGTTTGCCAGCTCACATCGAAGGTCATTCGACACATCCAGCCTGATAAAAACGTTGGTTTATCGTTTAGTTAAAGAGCAATCGCTTATCTCACAATTAGCGATTGCACGTTGGGTTGGATGTAGTAGTTCAAAAGGCTTTCACTTGGCAAACGGCACTCAATTCTTCTTGTCAGCACTCTCTGATTGCGGACGATTTCACCACGATTAAACAGCAGTACACCTTCTGTTAAGCTGGTCAAAGGCTATTCTCCCGAGCAAGGATTTCTGCATTTTTTAGGTAAAGATCGTCTCAACTCTACTCACGTGAATTTAAGGAGAAACTACACAATGCAAACCTCAAAGAGAATTTCACAGATCGTGCTGGCGCTGTTTGCGCTGTTGACGCTTTCTGTCTCCGCGCTGGCGGCTGATCCGGGCTTGGTTTATCCGCCGAGTTCGGAAGTCAGCGATCAGAAGGCGGGCTCGATTTTGTTTTACAACATCTACACGTCTTCCGCGTCGGGCAGCAATGCTCA
>JABFSD010000529.1 GCA_013140935.1 Acidobacteriota bacterium | reverse complement strand
CAAGATAACTATAAGAAAAGACCGCAACATGATTTTTCTCCAAATAGAAAAGGCCACGTGCATAGCAAGTGGCCTCGTGGTTTTGGTTTGCGATGAATGACTAACGCCGATGTTCGAGCCGCTCGAAGGGCGAAGTCAGTCCTAACATCTCTTGAAACTGGCGATTTTCGCGCAAGCCGGAAAAGTCATTGTCTTCAAAGGCCTGCGAGCGATAACGCGGCTTGATTTCGATGGAACGCTTCAGGAAATCCAGCGCCTGATCGTGTGCGCCAGTCTGCGCCAACGTCGCCGCCAATGAATAGAGAAAATCCGGTTCGTTGGGATTCACCTTCAGGGCTTTTTCAAAGAAGTTGCGGGCTTGCCCGTAATCACCGTTGTTCAGCGCGTGTACGCCCTGATCGTAAAGATCATCGGCAGTAACGGGGCGCACCGGAACCACTGCGGCCAGTTTCTTGGCGCAGGCCTGCAAGTAAATTTGCGCGCGCCCGATCACTTCGCCATCGAGCGGGAATTTTTCTTCCAGGCTTTCAAACAGTTTCTTCGCGTCTTCATAATGCTGACGGTTGAAAACTTTCACCGCGTGTTCAAAAGCCTTCAACGCCGCCGGAGAAACCATGTGGCGTTGGGGTTCAGGCAACATTGGCGGCGGCGGCGGCGGCGGCGGCAATTGCGCCAGCGTGCGTGCCAGAGCTTTGCTGCTGGCGTGTACGACTTTTTTGTGGTTTGCCGCAGACTCTACGACTACGGGCGGCACGATAGCTTTGCTGCTTTTTGTTTCTTTCTTGCTCTTAGTGACAAGCACTGGCAAGACGAGCGGTTTCGCAACGACTTTTTTCTCCGGCGCAGCTTTTACCCTGGGGGTTGGTTTCGCAGCTTTAACGGGTTTGGCGACGGGTTTGGCGACAGTTTTTGTCACGGGTTTGACTGCGACTTTGGGGATCGCTTTCCCGCTTACGACTTTAGCGAGGACTTTTTTCTCGCGCTTCACCGGCTTGGCAGCTTTTTTGGCAGCGATTTTCGGAACAGGTTTCGATACTTTAGCGGCGACTTTGGGTTTCGCCTTGATCGGCTTGGCAGCGACGACTGGTTTGGACGGCTTTGCAGGTTTGGTGCCAGCTACTTTCTTCGC
Organism: Acidobacteriota bacterium; assembly: GCA_013140935.1. GTDB lineage: Bacteria > Acidobacteriota > Blastocatellia > RBC074 > RBC074 > JACPYM01. The sequence continues at coordinate 4,036 of JABFSD010000529.1, read as the reverse complement.
CGGTTTCTTCACCAGATTCTTCGCTGCCTTTTTTGCCGACTTGGCAGGCGCAGCTTTCGGCTTAGGTTTGGCGACTTTGACAGTGGCCTTTGCCACGGGCTTCGCCTGAGAAGCCGAAACCGCTTTTACTTTTGCTTGCCCTCTTTTCGCGGGCTTATTGGAAGGTTTTGCCATAGTGCAATTTCCACCTGCCGTCTCAAAAATTAACTGCTGAAATACTTTTCCAAATCGTGGGCCAATCGTGGGTTTTGCTTACCGCCGTGTCGCTAAGTTGAGCGTTTATAACCGATTAGCAGCTACCCGTCAATTATCGAAGCCGGAAAAATCTTTTCCACAGCCCCGTACAAAGCGCCTATCCAAGCATATTAGTCATTATTTGGCTTAGCTTTAGATCGTAAATGCTAAGGTACCGGCTGAGGCTAAAGTCTCATCTTTTGACTTACACCATATCGCGCACATTTGGATGAAATTGCTTTTTCTGTACTTTTTCAGGACGCAGGCAAATCAATTGCTCTGACCATTAAATAAGCGTCATCTCCGTTGGAATAATAGCTGGGTACGCGCCGCACGATAACGTAGCCGAGGTGTTCATAAAGCCGTTGGGCCGAGAGATTATCGGTTTTGACTTCGAGCCGGACGGTCGTCACGCCGCGCGCCAGAAAGCTGCGTTCGACTTCGTGCAAGACCAGGCGGGCGAGTCCGCGGCGGCGGTATGCGGTGGCGACGCCGACCGTAGTGATGTGGCCTACGCCATCGGGTTCGATCATGGCAAGGGCGAAGGCGACCATCTGGCCGTCTTCGGTTTTGATCTGGCGCGCGATCACTTGCGGATTGGTCAACAGATAACGAAAGGTTTCGCGTTCATAAGCCTCGCCGTCAAAGAAGACGTGCAAATCCAAATGCCACAAGTCATTCAGGTCGGCCAGCGTCAGTGGCTTCAGCGCCCCTTTGAACTGACGCTGCCACGCGGTGTGAAAAAAAGGAGTCGAATGCATACGCTCAAAGAATCAGCATACAGTCGCCGTAACTATAAAACCGATAACGCTCCGTCACCGCGTGACGATAAGCCGATAAAATCAGTTCGCGTCCACCGAGCGCCGCGACCAGCATCAACAGCGAAGATTGCGGCAGATGAAAGTTCGTCAGCAATCCGTCCACGAGTTTATAACGATAGCCGGGATAGATGAACAATTCCGTCGCGCGTCGTTCGGCGCGAACCGTGCCGTCATCGTTTGCCGCACTTGCCGCCGCACTTTCTAAAGCGCGCGTAGAAGTCGTTCCCACCGCTATCACGCGCTGACCGTTTAGCTTGGCCGCATTGATCGCCGCCGCCGCCTCCTCGCTGATTTCATAACTTTCCGATTCGATGCGATGGGCTTCGACTTCCGCTACGCGAATGGGCTGAAAGGTCGCGTAACCTACGTGATGCGTGATCTCGACGATTTGAATGCCGCGCGCTTTGAGTTCAGCGAATACGCGCTCGGTGAAATGCATCCCCGCCGTCGGCGCGGCAATTGCGCCGCGCTCTTTGGCATACACCGTCTGATAGCGCGGCTCGTCCAAACGATGCTGTTCGTCGGCTTCGCGCTGAATGTAAGGCGGCAGCGGGGTATTGCCGATGCGATCTACGATGTCGTTGAAAGCGCCATCGCAGGTGAAGCGAATGCGCCGCTTGCCATCGTCGAGTACGGCGGTGATTTCACCTTTCAGCAACCCATTGCCGAAAACAACCTGCGTGCCGACTTTTAATGCACGACCGGGACGCGCGATGACTTCCCATTCGTTCGTGTTTGCATCGAGCCGTTTCGCCAGCAAGGTTTCGATTTGCGCACCTGTGAAGCTGTCAGGCAATACGCGATGCCCCAACAGTCGCGCCGGAAAGACACGCGTGTTGTTGACGACCAGCACGTCGCCCACATTTAACAACGCAGGCAATTCAATAAACTGGCTGTTACGAAAGCTATGCGCTGCGCGGTCTACGACCAGCATCCGCGCTGCGTCGCGCGGTTCAAGCGGAGCCTGTGCGATGAGTTCATCGGGCAAGGCAAAGTTAAAGTCGCTTACCAGCATGGAAAAAAGGCCAGCATGAAAAAAAGGCCAGCATGAAAAAATGAATGAAGGAAAAGCCCGCTTGACAGACGCGCGCGGCGAATTGTTTGATGCCGTTCGCCCCGGTAGCACAGTTTCAACGGAGTTTGTTTGATGGCTCGACGCTGGTTTCTCACCTTGTTTTTCTTTGGTCTGCTTGCTGCGATCTTTCTGGGCGCAGTGCATACCGAAGTGCATCGTTACGATCAGCGCATCGTCCATCAGCCTGAACGCCTGAACCTTGCCGAATGGCCCAAGCCCCGCGTCGCCGTCGTTTTCGGTGCCAGCGTATTCGGCAACGGCGAACTTTCCCCCGTGCTCGAAGACCGCGTAGACACCGCCATTGAACTCTATCGCGCCAAACAGATTGATCGCATTTTGGTTTCAGGCGACAACCGCCATCCGAGTTACAACGAACCCAAAGCCATGCACGATTACCTCGTGAGCCACGCCGTAGACAAAAAGGACGTGATCGTGGATTACGCCGGACGTTCGACTTACGAGACCTGTAAACGCGCCAAAGAGGTTTTCGGTCTGCAACGCGCAGTGCTGGTGACACAAAGCTTTCATTTGTCGCGTGCGCTTTATCTCGCCAACGAACTCGGCCTCGATGCCGTAGGCGTTCCTGGTGACATTAAACTCAAAAGCGATGTGGGCTATCAAGGGCTGCGCGAATGGGCGGCGGAAGTAAAAGCCTATTTCGAGATTCATGCCAGCGCACCCGCCGTCGTTGCCGGTGATCGCATTGAGATTAGATGACAGGCTGATAAAATGCCGGTGGTTCATTTCGATGAGGAGAAACCTGATGTCTGCCGCACAAGCCCAACTGAAACGCAAATACACGATGGATGAATATATCGAATTGCTCAAAAACTCAGAGGAACGATTTGAGTATTTTGACGGCGAAGTTTTTTCGATGGCAGTAGGCAAGCCATCCCACAGCATTATTGCGGCTAACGTGTCAGGCGAACTCAGAAGTCTTCTGAAAGGCCGCTACTGTCAGACTGCCAGTGAGGGGCTTGCCGTTAAAACCGAACTTGAGCCGCCTTTTCGCATGCCGGATGTCACGATTATTTGTGGCGAAATGCAAACCGAAGACTTTAAGGGCATCACTATGGTGCTTAACCCGCTGTTAATTTGCGAAGTGTTGTCACCCTCAACCAAAGACTATGACCGCGAAGGAAAGTTTCTCGTCTATCAAGCCATCGAAAGTTTCAAAGAATACCTGCTGGTCGAACGCGACCGTCCGCACGTAACGCGCTACGTCAGACAGCCCGATAATCAATGGCTGCGCGCTGATGTGATTGGGTTGGAAAGTTCCATCAAGCTCGAATCGCTGGGCGTGACCTTACCGCTCAGTGAAATTTATCGAATGATTCAATTCCCGGCACTGGGCGAAGAAGCCGCGTCTTGACACCCTCTGGCAGCCTCACCATAATGCGCCCCGTTCAAACGTTATCAATCTCGCAAAAAGATTTAGAACTTTTATGAGTCAATCGTTCACCAACGCGCCCAGCTTCATTGTCATGCGGCAATGGTGTGTGAACTTTTATGTGGCGTTTTATTTTTACTTTACCTTTAGCAGCGCAAGAGGGGCTGTGAGTTCGCTGGGTTAAGCCGCATACAAAAAGCGAAATCGAACGAACGGCTCTTCTGGGAAACACCAGCAAGAGCCGTTCGGCATTTCAGGAGTCAATTATGAGCAATCGTTTGCGTGTCGCCTTACAGGGAGAAATCGGTTCGTTCAGCAGCGTCGCGGCTTACAAGCTGTTGGGCAATGACGTAGAACTCGTGTCGTGCGAAACCTTCGAGCAGATGTTTGCCGCTGTTGAACAGGGCGCGTGCCAACGTTGTCTCGCGCCGATTGAGAATTCACTTTATGGCGCGGTGTTTCAAAACTACGACTTGCTGTTGCAACGTAACCTGCGCATCGTGGGCGAGATCAATT
>JABFSD010000023.1 GCA_013140935.1 Acidobacteriota bacterium | reverse complement strand
TTTCAAAGACGGACAGCCCGCGTTGGGCTGGCATCCGGTAACGTTGGCCGTAGCGGCGGGCTTGTTATCGTTGGGCTTGTGGTTGTTCTTTGCGGCGCGCGTGCTGATGGATTTGCCCGCAGACCCTAACCTGAACGTCACGCCGCCTATTGCGCGCCCGACCGTGCCGCGCAACGTTCCGCTGAATGCGCCGAATCCTTCGCCCACCATCGTGCTGGCGCAGCCCGTGAATCAGCCGAGTCCGTCACCCGGCAGCAAGTTCGCCGTCAGCGAAACCAAAGAGGGTTACAGCGTGGCGTTAGGCAATAACCTGACGCTCGATTTGGCTGCGCTCGCGGGCGGTGAATTCACGATGGGTGCGGATAAGTCCGAATATGACGATGAACGCCCAGCCCATCGCGTGCGCGTCGCGGCTTTCAACATCGGCAAATATGAAGTCACGCAGGCGCAATGGCTGGCCGTGATGGGCGGCAAGAATCCGAGTCGCTTCACAGGCGATCTCAACCGTCCGATAGAAACGGTTTCGTGGAATGACGCAGTGAAATTCTGTGAACGTCTGTCGCAATTGACCGGCAAGCAGTTTCGTTTGCCCACTGAAGCCGAGTGGGAATATGCGGCGCGCGGCGGCACGACGACGGAATATAGTTTCGGTGATGACGCGAAATTGCTCGGCGAATATGCCTGGTTCTCTGACAACTCCGGCAGCACGACGCATCCGGTTGGCAAGAAGCTGCCTAATCAGTTCGGCTTGTTTGATATGCACGGCAACGTTTGGGAATGGTGTCAGGATGTTTGGCATGACAATTATCAAGGCGCGCCGACTGATGGCTCAGCTTGGTTGAGTGGCGGCGACTCAAGTCGCGGGGTGGTGCGCGGGGGTGCGTGGTTCCTCGATGCTACGGGCGTGCGCGCTGCCGGTCGTCTTAGGTACGGGCCTGGAGCGTCCGACGTCCCGTTCGGTTTCCGTGTTGCTGTGTCTGCGAGGACTCCCTAACCCTCTGTACTTTTTACCCTCTTTACGCTTTTACCCTGCGAGCGAATTTATGGAGTGCGGTCGGCTCGCCGCCGCTTTTCGTTGGTGGAAAGATACTCCCGCTTAACCCGCTTATTTGTTGCACAAGGATCGCTTTGACTCGAAAGCCTCGAAGACGAAAGCAAAAGCGGAGGCAAGCCTACCGCACTCCAAAGGGGCGTCCGGCGAGCCGAGCGATTGCTTCCAAAAAATCAACCGAGCCTGAACGGGCTGGTAGCGCCGCCAGGTGCAAACGTCCGTTCAGGCTCATCTTCAGTTTATTAGGGGGCTAAACCATGGCAAGACGCGATGACTTACATTTCCCCGTCAGACGGGCGTTGGAAAAAGATGGGTGGCGCATCACGCACGACCCGTTGCCGCTTTATTTGCACGGCGTCTGGTTGAAAGCCGACCTCGGCGGAGTGCGCTATCTGGCGGCCACGAATGGTGAGCGCAGGATCGCCGTTGAAGTCAAAGATTTCGCGGGCGATTCGTTGACCAATGAACTGGAAAAGATGATCGGGCAGATGTCGCTTTATCAGTGGGCGCTTGATGAAGTAGACCCTGAACGCAAGCTTTGGCTCGCCATCAGTCAAAAGGTATATGATGCACAGGTGCTGAATGAGGCGTCGCTTTTCAGCGCCGTCATTCAGCGTTTCCACTTCAACTTGTTGGTCATTGACCAGCTACGGGAGGTCGTTTTGCAATGGATCAGCAAATAAATTTTGACGATTTGCTCACGCAAGTCATAGGAAACGAAACGCAATACCAGCCGCTGGGCGGGCCTGAAATCGTTTCTGTCTGCGATCACCAAACCGGCCAGTACATGCTGGTCGCCGTAGGCTGGCAAAAAGATCGCCACATCAATCAGATCGTCTTTCACGCACGTCTGCTCAACGGTTTGGTCGTCATTGAAACGGACAATACGGAAGAAGGCTTGAAAAACGAGTTGGTTGAGGCTGGCTTGCCAGCCAGTCAAATTGTTTTCGGCACACAACACAGACCCATTATGGCTGAGGCTATGGCAGCCTGACATCGTTGTTTAGCCGAACACGTCATCATTATTCCTTCCGCCTCTATTATTCCTATCGCTTTCCTCAGCGAAATTCAGCCCGTTTACCCAGCACAGAAAAATATTTCACACCCATTGTGGTTTTCGCCGCGCCGTTGCGCCTTAGGGGCAGACAACGCAAAGCGCGCTGTCAGAAGCAAGCGGCCTGACCGCCGCAGTGAACCAATACTTACCAACACAAGGAGTAGGAATTATGTCGAACCAAAAAGAAACGAAACTCAATCCGTTGACGATCAACAAGGAAACCATTCAAGACCTGGACGCGCCCAATGCGAGCGACATCGTAGGCGGCGCGACCATCAATCAAAACCAGACCGAACAGATTCGTTGTCAGGTGGCTGATCAAACGGTGGCTGGTTACAAATGCAACAGCGAAGTGCGTTGCCCGATCCAACAACCCTAGTACGCAAAAACGAGGGAGGCAGGGCGGATTAGTAATCCGCCCTACATCAAATTTTTTTTTTTAAGCGGATGATAGTTTTCTTCGAGTCGCTCCGCCTTAGTGAGTGACGGCGCAATGAGCGTCGCAAAAAACAAGCGGCTTAACCGCCGCGTAGCAATCAACACTTACGAACTAAAAGGAGCGAAATTATGTCGAATCAAAAAGAAGAAAAACTCAATCCGTTGACACTCAACAAAGAAACCATTCAGGACCTGGATGTCGCGCAAGGGCAGGATGTGGTCGGCGGCGGCCTTGCTGGAGCACAGTCAGACAGCCCCAAGAATTGCATTCCTCCTCCGACTTACCTGCAAGGTCGGGGCTGCGATTCTGAGCGCCCGAACACTTGCGATTGGAAGCTGCCGGCTGGACGGTAAAGCAACCCGCTTCTCAGGCAGGCGCGGTGAGCCAGCGGCTCTCCCCGCCTGCTTCGGAGTTTCAGTGGCAATGGCACACGCACAGAGACAATACGCAGCGGCTTCCGGCTGGCGGGGTTGGTTAGAAGGCTCGTTGAAAGAAAAGGCCCAGGCAACGGTGCGCGAACTGGCAGAGGGGTTGGCGGTCGCGCAAGGTGACATACCGGCGACGACGCTGGCTGAGATAGCGCTCTTTTATGGCTATCTGGCTGAAGCGCAACGTGACGCCGTTATGGCCGAGCACGGGTTACGTTATTTGAATGCCGCGATTGATAAAGTGGGGCGCGCATCTTTGCCGCCGAGTTTCGTCAGCGGTTATCCGCAAGTGGGCTGGGTGATTACGCAACTGGCGGGCAGGTTATTCGAGCCGCGCGAAGCAGACGCTTGCGTAGCAATAGACGAAGCCTTGCGCGCTTACTTACAAAGACTGCCGCAACCGGCGCATTTCGATCTCATCAGCGGCTTGGCGGGCGTGGGCGTTTACGCGCTGGCGCGGATGCCTGCGCCGAGTGCCGCAGCTTGTTTGGCTTTAACGATTCAACATCTGGCGGAACGGGCTGAACGCGATCAGCACGGCGTCACGTGGCATACGCCGCCGAGTTTGTTGCCTGAGTGGCAACGGCAAATTTGTCCGGCGGGTTATTACAATCTGGGGCTGGCGCACGGCGTACCGGGCGTCATCGCTTTTTTGGCGCGCGCCTGTGGGGTCGCTGCGGTAAGCAAAACCGCCCACGCTTTGTTGGAAGACGCCGTGCGCTGGATGTTGGCACACGCAGGCGAAGCGGACGGCGTGCCGTTCTTTCCGAATTGGGTAGCGCCAGAAGTTGATCGTCATCGCAGCCGCGTCGCGTGGTGTTATGGCGATTTGGGCGCGGCGTTGGCGTTGCTTTATGCGGCGCGTTGCGTTGGGCGGCCCGATTGGGAGGCGCAGGCGTTGCCGATTTTGCGTTACGCCGCGCGCAATCGTGGCGCAACCGCCGGGGTACGCGATGCCGGACTCTGTCACGGCGCGGCGGGCAACGCTCACCTGTTCAACCGCATTTATCAGGCGACCGGCGAGCCGCTCTTTCAAGACGCCGCCGGTTATTGGTACGCGCAGGTTTTCGATTTTCACCGACCGCAAACCGGCATCGCGGGTTTTACGCCTTATCGCCCGGAAGACGCGGAACCGGGAACTTGGACGGAAGACGCCGATATGTTCAACGGCGCAGTCGGCATCGGTCTGTCGCTTTTGGCTGCGATCAGCGAAACCGCTCCCGCCTGGGATGAATGTTTGCTGGTTTCGCTGCCGCCGCGATAAGCACCCTATTGAATTTCACTTCGGTACAGCGGATCGCAGACTGTAACGCGGATTACTAATCCGCGTTACAGCCTGCGGGTTTCCGTAAGCGCAATTGTTCCTCGGTATGGCGCGTTGGTGTAATTGGTCAACACGCCGCCTTCTCAAGGCGGAGAGCATAGGTTCGAGTCCTTTACGCGCTATTCAAAACAGCCACCGTTCGCGGTGGCCGTTTTCATTAACCTGCAAAGAATCTTAGAGGAATTCACCGTGGCAAACCCGAACAGCGCCGTCAAAAAAACAGCCGAGCAAATTGCAGAACCTACCTTTAACGCCGCTGGCTTTTTCGTGCTGCGCGCGCCCTTGCTGCCGCTGGCGGAATGGCTGAATTGGGGCAACGCCGCATTAGGCGAAAACGCGCGCGCCGTGTTGCGCGAACGCTTGCGAGCGTTGGTGGCGCAGCCTGAAATCCGTGATGCGCTGTTCGTCGCTTCGCCCGATCTCGAAGAATATCTCGAACACTGGATGCGCGAGCCTGACAGCAAACGCGGCGCGCGGGTCGAAGGCGCGCTCGTTCGTTATTTTTCGCGGATGTGCAGCCGTGCGACGCCGTTCGGTTTGTTCGCGGCTACGTCATTGGGGCACGTCGGGGAGACGACCGATTTGCACATCGCCGCGCGCGCGGAATGCGAACGCCACACGCGGCTCGATATGGATTACCTTTTCGCGCTGGTCAACGAACTGGTCAAAGACGAAACGTTGCGGCGCGCGCTGCGCTATCGCCCGAACAATAGTTTGTATTACGCCGCCGACCGTGTGCGTTACGTCGAAGCGCGGCTGCGCGACAAGCGGCGCAGCTATCATCTGGTTGCAGTAGATTTGAGCGATTACCTCGATGCGACTTTGCAACGCGCGGCTGCTGGTTCCGCAAACGGCGCAACCATGCACGAACTGGCTGCGCCC
>JABFSD010000483.1 GCA_013140935.1 Acidobacteriota bacterium | reverse complement strand
GCGTTGAACTGTCCGCCGAACGGGCCGAGATTTTTCCAGTCTTTGAGCGTTGGATCGTCTTTGAAAAACGGCGCGCTGTTCAGTGCGATGAAGCGTTCGACGCAACTGTCTACGCGGGCATTGGCGGCGGTCAGCGTGAGGCGATTGCCGACGACGGCCCATTGATATGTACCTTCGCCGCTGCAATTGTCCATCGTCGCGGGACTGGTGAAGCGCACGAGATTGCCGCTGACGCTATACGTGCCCGACAGGGTGATGAAGTTGTTGCGGCCTAGTTGATACCTGCCACCGGTGAGCAGCGTGAGTTGGTATTCGCCGCCGGGAAAGGTCAGGTTGCCCGCGCGTACGTCTTGCGGAATGACGGCGGTGTAATTGCCGAGCGGAATCGTCGGCGTTTGTGCGGCGGCGTTCACTGACAAGCAAAGCGCCAGCACGGAGCAGGAAAAAAATGTGCGCAGATGGGTTGTGTAGCTTTTCATTTGAATACACCTCTGGTTAAGCGAGCGACGCATGGGGCGCGGCTCACGGAAAAGATTGCGGGTTGGGAGTGATTGCGTTTACCGGGTGATGCGGTGTGGGGCGGGTTCCCAACCGGCCCCACACCGCGCAGCGAACCTTATCGGGAAGCGTGGTGGCTGTGGGGCCGGTTGAGAACCCGCCTCACAGCCACCACGCTTCCCTTAAATCTAATCGCAAACCGATCTAAGAACTCTTCGCACGGGCTTTACCCAAAGCACGCGTCTCGTCGTCATCCAAAATTACGGCTATGTCTAAATCGAGCAAGCCGCTCCAGTTCATACACCAATTCGAGACCGCTGAGGCGCTGTCTGATTCGCAGATGGTGACGCCGCGACCGCGCACTACGTCATGCCAGCGGCCAATTTGTTTGACCTGGCTGCCCCGATCCGCCGCATCCTGCTCCGGCGTCATGGCCGAAAAGAGCGCGTAGGCTTCCTGTATCTTCCCTTGATGTATTTGCCACGTAACCATGAATTTCATGGTGTTTCCTTTCGTTGAAGTACTGCCTGGTTGTTTTGATTTGCTCTCAAGCGAGAGCCGCAAAGGTTTGCACGACGATCTTTTCGTCTTCACCCGTTTCATTGCGGCGCGGCCTCACAGTTGAAGCCCATTGAGGCCGCGCCACACAGCGGCTAAGAACGCGTCGGAAAAATCACTACGGGCAATAGCACAGCCGTCCTTCGTTGAACGTCCAGCGCACGGTCGGCGGCGTCGCGGCGAAGTTGATTTCGCCTTCGCCCTCGGTGCCGTCAATCTTGCCGCAGGCTTTCTCGAAACGTCCCTGCCCGCCAGAGAAAGCGAGAATGGAACGCAGCTTCATCAAGCCCGGCGTAGCGGTTGGAATCAGCGCCGCGCGATCCAGCGTAATCAGACAGTCTTCGCCGGGTTCGCAAACACCGTCTTCATCGCTGTAGCCTTTGGCTTCGAGCACGTGCGAAGTAATCGCATTGATCGTGCCGTCTGCCGTCGGCGGACTTTGCGTCAACAACCGCGTAGTGGATTTGAATTCCATCGTGCGCGCGCCGAATACGCCGCCGAACAGCCTGCCGCTGATCGAGAACGTAGCGTCCACCGAAAACGTATCGGCGGCGGTGGCGATGCCGCGTCCCTGACCAGCGATTTGATCGCAACAGGCGTTGCCACGTGCCGGCCCGCCCTGCGCTTGCGTGCGGCTGTGCGGCGCTCCGGCGCTGACCAATAATCCAACGCCGATGAATAACAACCTGAGTTTTACTGAAGGTAATCGAGTCATGGTTTTCTCCTTGCTTGCCCGTCTTTGATGAAAGGTTTACTTGATGCGATAGCCGATGCCAGAAGCAGAGATGCCTGGCTCATTGCCCATAATGTAAATCGTGTCGCCGCCGTCCACGACGGTCATCACGTAATTGATTTTGTTGCCGAGATTGTCGGTGTAAAAGCCTACGCCCCGGCAGTTGTTGTTGATCGTGTAAGTGCCGGTGTTGACGCGCGGCAGGTATTGCCCCATCGCGTTAAACGTGTCCGTGCCCGTCCAAAGGCCTTTGTAGCTATCGTCCACGGCGTGGGTGAAGGTTCCGGCAATGATGAAGGCAGGTACGTTGGGAAGGCTGCCGCCCAGGCGATAGCCATAAGCGCCGACAAGCGTGCCGTTGTTGCAGTTTGGCGCTTTGCCCGCTTTGGCGATGCGGCGCCCTACGCCGTGCAGCAAGACGCCGGGGTTGGTGTTCAATAATTCAATCTGTTCACCGCCGTCAGTGGCGATGAAGTTATAGGTTACGTCCAGATTCAAGGCAGCCGCGCGGAATTTGCCCGTGCCCGTGCAATCGCTCTTGATCGTCCACGTACCGCCCGTGCCCGGCCCTTCTATGAGTTGACCGTTTACGACGGAGGCTACGTTTGCATCGCTCGTGCCATCCGGGTAGTGCGTGAAAAGTCCGTTGACCAGAAATGGCCCGACGCCCAGGATTTGGCCTTCCATGTGATAGCCATACGTGCCGCTCGCCGTACCCGCCGTGCAGCTTGGTGCGCGATGAGAACCGCCTTGCGCGAAAGCCGTAAAAAAACTCGCGCTCATACACCACAGCGCGAAAGCCAGGGTCAGCGTAGTGGAAAAAATCGTTTGTCGAAGAGTGTTCATGGGTATAGCTCCTTGTTATTGGTGTGCGACGACGTGTGTCCAAGGGGGAGTGTGAACACACGTCGCCTGTGCAAAGGTTTGCTGAAAACATATTTTGCAGCGTCGCCACTTTGCCGTTGTGTGGCGCGAGTCTTTGGTTTTAGTATGCGTCCATTGACTCCACAGCCACTTTTTAGTTGAAACATCGAAAGTTGCTTGTGCGGTGAAAAGGCTGGACATCACCACTCCGCACGGGATAACGAAACGCCTTACCAGTGACCAAACCAGTGGCGTCTCGCTTCCCACGCAGAAACGATTCTTCATCGCTTCCAACTGAGTAATACGAAAACCTGACGCGGAAACTGCCATCACCCTGACAGCTTCCGAAAATAATTTTTGCGTCTGTCACGACTGACGGCTTTTTTTCCATTAAACGCCTATGTCTGTAACCACACATGAAGTCTCTGCTTTGCTCACGGCCTGGGGCGCAGGCGACGCCGAGGCGCTCGCCCAACTCGCTCCACTCGTGGACGAAGAGTTACGCCGTTTGGCGAAGCATTACCTGCACAAACAATCGCCCGCTCATCTGTTGCAAACGACGGCGCTGGTCAATGAAGCGTGGGTCAAACTGATGGACTGGCAGTCGGCGAGTTGGCAAAACCGCGCGCACTTTTTCGGCTTGGCTGCGACTTTCATGCGGCAGATTCTGGTTGACGAAGCGCGCCGCCAACAATCGCACAAACGCGGCGACCGCGCCTTGCACGTCTCGTTAAGCGAAGCCGCCAACGTCGTCTGGAATCGTCGCCCCGATTTGCTCGCGCTCGATGAAGCGATGAATGCGTTGGCGGAATTCGACCGGCGCAAAAGCCGCGTCGTTGAGTTGCGTTTCTTCGCGGGCTTGAGCATCGAAGAAACCGCCGAAGTCTTGCGCACTTCGCCGCGCACCATCGCGCGCGATTGGGATTTCGCGCAATCGTGGCTCTATCGTGAATTGCGGAAACAGTGAACGTTATGCCTAACCTGACGGAATGGCGACAAATCGAAGACTTGTATTACGACGCGCTGGAACTGCCTGACGCCGAGCGCGCAGCCTTTCTCGCGCACGCCTGCGCGGGCGACGCGACGTTGCAACGCGAAGTCGTTTCGTTGCTCGCGGCGCGCGCCGAAGCTCACGGCTTTCTCTCGCAATCCGTCGCTGGGTCTGCGCCGCTCGATGCGTCGGCGCGTTTGGGCACGCACGTCGGGCAGTACCAATTGTTGTCGTTGCTCGGCACAGGCGGCATGGGCGAAGTCTTCCTCGCCGAAGACACGCGCTTGCATCGCCAAGTCGCGCTCAAACTCTTGCCCACCGAGTTTAGCCAAAACCCGCAACGCATCCATCGTTTTGAACAGGAAGCGCGCGCTACGACGGCGCTCAATCATCCCAACATCGTCACGCTGCACGACACCGGCCAACACGAAGGCGTCTATTACATCGTCACCGAATTCGTAGACGGCCAGACCTTGCGCGAACATCTCAACGAACGCGGCGCGTTGCCGGTCAACGAAGCCCTCGACCTCGCGCAACAAATCGCCAGAGCCTTGGCCGCCGCGCACGCCGCCGACATCGTCCATCGTGACATCAAGCCAGAGAATGTGATGTTGCGCCGCGACGGCTTCGTCAAAGTGCTGGACTTCGGCTTGGCGAAACTGACCGACGCGCTGCCCGAAGCGAAAGACGAAACCCACGACGAAGAGAATCCGCACTCCGCACTCCGCACTCCGCACTCCCAAACGGCGGCAGGCGCATTGCTCGGCACGATTCGCTACATGTCGCCCGAACAGGCGCGCGGCGAAACCGTAGACGCGCGCACCGATGTCTTCAGCCTCGGCGTCGTGCTTTATGAAATGTTGACGGGGAAACATCCGTTTGCGCGCGCGACGGCGACGCAAACGATGGCGGCGATTTTAGAAGCGGAGCCTGCGGCATTGCCTGCCTCAATGCCTGCGCCATTGCAGCGATTGATTGCCGAGGCATTGGACAAAGATTCAACGCAGCGGTTGCAAACGGCCACTGAAATGGCAACCGCGTTGCAGCAACTGACAGAAGAAACGCAATTCAGCACACGACTGGCTGAAACCAGAAGCTGGCGCTTCTGGATGCGTCAATGGTGGATTTGGGCAAGCGTCGCGTTGGTGGTCGGCGGGATGGTGCTGGTGTGGCGATTCTCCCGCGATGAATTTGAACCCACCATTCCCTCGCAATTGAAATTTCGCTTAGTAGAAAGCTGGAAAACCGAACCCAATCAAGCAGCTACCGTACTCAGCAGTTCGCCGGACGGTAACTTGTTGGTCTTTGCCAAAGTACAAAACGGGCAGCCTGACATTTATCTCAAACAAGTGGACGGCGATGCACCACGCAATCTTACCAATGACAGTTGGAACGATTTTGGCCCGGTCTGGTCGCCCGACGGAACAGGCATCGCCTACTTGTCCATCCGTGATGGACGTTATGAAATCTGGCTGGTGGGCTATTCCACCGGTGCTTCACGTCAGCTTGGCATATTACCAAACCGTCCGACCTGGCTCACCAGTTGGA
>JABFSD010000970.1 GCA_013140935.1 Acidobacteriota bacterium | reverse complement strand
GCCTTCAACCGCGAACGCTTGCTCGCCTTGCACCGCACTTTGACCGGAGATGACGCTATGCGAACCAAAGAGCCGAAGCCGATCAATGCGGTACACGACCCTACACCAGCAATGTTGTTATCGCGCTTTTTAGACAATGCTTTCGACTGGTTTTCGACCGAAGGTTTCGCCGAGCTGCACGCCCTCGAACAAGCCGCCGTCGTCTATTTGCGCTTGCTCGATTTATATCCTTTTCCGACCGCGAACGAAGCCACCGCCATGTTCGCCGCGAGTTTCTATGTCGAACGTGCGGGCCATCCGCCGCTGTTCATTCATCACGACGACATCACGGCGGCGCGTTTCAACGCCGTCACTGAACGAGCCTTTCAATTGCTGACCCAACCGCTCGTAGAATTTTTCGCCGAGATGTTGCAACGCACGGTGAAGCTGTCGTGAAACGGGAGCGCATCGAATGCGCCTTGCCGCCGGATGCGATCAGCGCGTTGCAGCCGTTCTTTCCCGCGTTTGATCTCGCGCGCATTCGCATACGCGAAGGCATTCCGCGTTATGTGATCGGCGATCCGTTGGGGTATGCCGACGGCGATGTGATCTATTTGCAACGCGGGGCCTATCAGCCCGATACGACACAGGGCCTGGCGTTGCTGGCGCACGAGATCGCGCACTGTCAACAATACGAAAGGTTAGGGAAGTGGCGTTTTCGTGCGGAATACTTGCGTGCTTATGGGCGCAATCGCCGCAGCGGGATGGCGCATGACGCAGCTTATTGGCAGGTGCCGTTTGAGATCGAAGCCCGTGCGATAGAAGACCTGGTGTTCGAGACGCTGCAAGAACAACTCACCCTCGCCCCGCAATTGGTGATGATTAATTCCGGCAGTTTGAAACTTTACGAAGACGCATAGTTTGCAATAACGCCGCGCCCCAGGTGAAGCCCGCGCCAAAGGCCAGCACCAGCACATAAGCCCCCTCGTGCCATCTGTTTTCCGCATAAGCCTGATGCAACGCCAGAAAGGCCGAAGCGCCGCTGGTGTTGCCGAAACGGTCTACGTTGATGACGAAACGTTCGAGCGGAACGGCCAGCCGCTGGCTCAAGGTGCGCAACAAATTCAGATTGGCTTGGTGAGGAACGATGACTTCAATTTGTTCGAGCGTGAGGTGGTTGCGTTCGGTGATGGCGAGCGCGGCTTCGCCGAGTTTGCGTACGGCTTGCAAGATCACGGTGCGTCCGTTCATCGCGCCGTGAGTTGCTGAATCGTCGCCAAACCAGTGCGCACCGTTGGCTGTGCCGGGCGCGCGTACGATCAAGTCTTCAGCGAAGTTGCCATCGCTAGCGATCCATACATCAAGCACGCGCAGCGACAATCCATTTGATTTGGGTTCAGCCGCAGCGATCACTGCGCCTGCGCCGTCGCCGAACAGCATGCTTAAGTCGGCGCTGCGCGGATGAATGTCCAAACCTTTCGATTGCGCTTCTGCACCGACACAAGCGATGTGTTGCGCTGCGCCGGTGGCAAGCAAGCCTTGCGCGAGTTGCAGCGCATACAAAATCGCCGCGCAACCCTGACGAATGTCGAGCGTCGGAATCGCGCGGCAATCAGCCAAGCCGCGTTGCACGAGCGGTGCGATGCCCGGCACCTGGTAATCAGGCGAGAGCGTGCCGCCAATCAGGTAATCGAGCTGACTGGCTTCGAGTTCGGCGTCGCGCAATGCGGCTTGCACGGCTTCAGTCGCCAGCGTCGAAGCCGATTCATCAGCCGCGACCCAACGCCGCATGCGAATGCCAGAGTTACTTTCGATGAATTCGGGCGTGACGCCGAGTTGCGGCGCGAGTTCAGCGTTGGTGATTTCGTGTTCTGGCAGGGATGCGCCGAAGCCGGTGAGATAACAGCTCATTGTGATTCCTTTGCGCGTGCGACAAATGATTCGACCTTTGCCAGCGTATCGAAAATTTCCGGCCTCAATTCAGCATCGGCGACGCGAATGCCGCATTCGGTTTCGAGCAGCGCGACGAAATCTACGAGGGCGAATGAGTCAAGAATGCCTGCGGTGAAAAGCGAGGCTTCGCGTGCGGGCAACGTGGTGCGCGCTTGCTGCGCGGCTTGTTGCAGATAAGCGGTGACAGTGGTTGGCAACATGGTTTGGTTCTCCAGGGTTAAGGTTGATAGGTTATCAGTGATGGGAGTGATGGGAGCGATGGGAGTAATGGGAGTGTGTCTGCGCGAGAGTCCCATAGCTCCTATCACTCGCATCGCTCCCATTATTCAGCGTTGCAAGTCGCTTGTTTTTCATAAGCCCGCATCAGCGCGTCATAAAGCAGTGTGCCGACGACTTCCGCGCCTTCCGTTGTCGGATGCAAATAATCGCCGCCCATCAACAGCGGACGCGCCGCGCGCCAACGCGCTACCGTACCCGCGCCGCCCATCGCCGTGAACGTATCGAAAAACGCGCAGCCCGTTTCAGCCGCGATGGCGCGTTGGGCGGCTACGATTTTGGGAATCATCGGGCGTGTAATGATCGTGCCGCCGGGGCCGCGTTGGCCGCGATCCATCGGCGCGACGAACATGATCGAGACTTCAGGCAGCGCCGCGCGGATGCGTCGCACGGCTTCGCGCATGTCTTGTGCGTATTGATCCATCGGCCAGTTTTCGTATTCGCTCTCGTTCGCGCCGTAAGCGAGGATGACCAGATTGGGTTGGCGATGTTGTAACTGTTCGCGCCAGTGCGTTTCGTCGAGGTAATGCGACAGCAAGCCGATGAACGCGCCGTTCACGCCGAGCGAGTCGTATTGCACGCCGCGTTCGCCCGCATCCAACACGACGCCGAACAGACGCACTGCGCCGTTGCCCGCTGGTTTGAGCGTAAGTTTGTGTGAACCAGTCGGAACACTGACACGATGAAAAGCTGAACGTGGCGCGTCGCGCGCGGTCGAAATGCGTTGCGTGGGCTGGCCTGTGATTTCGATCAACAGGTCGCCGCCGTTCGGTTGTGCCAGGTAATAGATGTCGAAGGCCGCAACGCGCTGGCCGAATTCTGTTGTCGTTGACGTAGCGATGTTCGCAAAGGCTTGCGGCGCGTTGGCCGTGAAATTCGCTCCGCCCAAACCGAATAACGTATCGCCGCGTGTCATCCACATCGCGTTGCTCTGCCAGCCGCTGGCATTGAGCGAGACGCCATCGTGCTGATACCAACCCCACGGCTTGCCCGCGAGAACGAAGCCGTGCCCGCCGTCGCCGAAACGTTTTTGCAACTTGCGCCGCACCGTCGCCGTGATGCCGTCATTCGTGATCGGCGAATCACCGTAATGGCTGATGCGCGCTTGTCCGCATTGCGTTTCGACGATGCGCAACGAATTGAAGAAATGATGGAGCGCCTTGCCAGACGGGTCTTCGATCTCGCCTGGTTTGCTGGTTGGTATTGGCGTCGCAGTCGGTTGTGACATTGATGCGCTGACTGCCGTCGGTTGGGCAGCAGGAAAGAGGCTGAGGACGCTTGCGGGTAGCGGCAAGCGGTAATGACTCGGCAATGAAAGTCCGTAAGGCAGCAACGCAAAGGCGATGAAATAGAGCAACGTTTGCGCCGTCTTGTTGTGGGTTGCCGTGTTTGTTTTCACGGCGCGAAATTTGAGTGTGAGTTGTTGAGCGGAAATCATTTTCTTCAATTGTGCTGTGGGGCAGGTTCTCAACCTGCCCCACAGCACAGGTACGTGTGAGTTTGTGAGGCAGGTTGAGAACCTGCCTCACAAACTCAAAACCTCGCGTAAATAAACGGCGCGACCTCGCTGCTCGCTATGGCGTAAAGGCCAATGCCCAATCCAAACAGCAGCAAGGCTTGTGCGGGTGCGGGCAAGCGCGTGAAGCCGCGTTGCGTCGTTGTCCAAATCCCTTGCGGCAACCAGTGCATCAGCAATCCGCCTGCGATCAAGATCAATAGCGACGCATTCAGATTGGTGACATCTACGCTGCCGCGAGCGATTTGCCGCACGATGCCAACGGCTTGCGCGAGCGTTTCGGCGCGAAAGAAAATCCAGGTCAGGCAAACGAAATGAAACGTGAGGAACATGCTGATGACCGTAGCCCCGAGAGACGCGCGAAACGTTTGGGCAAACGTTTTTTGGCTTTGCCACCAGCGGACGACGATCAATCCAATCCCATGCAGCAAGCCCCAAATCACGAACGGCCACGCCGCGCCGTGCCACAATCCGCCGATGAGCATCGTCACCAACGAAGCGGCGTAAAGCATTTTCACGTTGCGTAAGCGCTTACCCGCCAGCGAGAAAAATACGTAATCGCGCAGCCACGTCGAAAGCGAGATGTGCCAGCGTCGCCAGAAATCGGGCAGGTCAACGGCGCGATAAGGCAGGTTGAAATTTTCAGGCAGCGTGAAACCCAACAGCAGCGCCGAACCGATGGCGATGTCGCTGTAACCCGAAAAGTCAGCATAGATTTGCAACGCGTAGCCATACACGCCAAGCAGGACTTCGAGCGAAGAATAACGTTCGGGAAAATCGAATACGCGCTCGACCAGATTGACGCTGAGGTAATCGGCGACGGCGATCTTTTTGAGCAAACCCAACGCGATTAATGCGAGCGCCTGTCCGCCTTGCTCGGCGCTCAATGCCAATGGCTGGCGCAACTGCGGCAGGAATTGCGACGCGCGCAAGATCGGCCCGGCTACGAGCGTAGGGAAGAACGCGATGAACGCGAGATATTCAAAATACGTTTTGGCTGGTTCAGCCGTGCGGCGATAGCTGTCAATGACGTAAGCCACCGACTGGAAGATGAAAAACGAAAGTCCCAGCGGTACGAGCAAACGCAACGCAGGCGCGTGCCAGCCGAAGACCGATGCCGCATTGCTCAAAAAGAAATTCGCGTATTTGAAAACGCACAGCACGCCTACATCTGTCGTGAGCGAAACAGCGAGCAACAGCTTGCGTGTGCGTGGTCGTTCACTTGATTGCATCAACCGCGTGACGCAGTAATCAATCGTCGAGATGGCGAAGAGCAACGCCAACGCTTGCCAGCCGCTCGCCAGATAAAAGCCGTAACTCGCCGCCAGCAAAAATACGATGCGCGGTTGAATGCGCGCGGCGATGAGCCAGTACGCGAAAAATGCGGCGAGCAGAAACAAAAGATAATTTCCCTGGGTGAATAACATAACGTTGGGTGTGGCACGGGCTGCCCGCCCGTGCCACGAGTGCTATTGCC
>JABFSD010000338.1 GCA_013140935.1 Acidobacteriota bacterium | reverse complement strand
CGCAAAACGCACGCGCGCAAGCTGGCTTGGCTGAACTCTCTTTGCGTAACAACCAACCCGCCGAAGCCGTGAAGTTCGCGCAAGAAGCCTTGAGTAACGGCGACAATTCGGCGCAGACCGTCGGGCTGTTGGGCGAAGCGTTGTTGCTCGCCAACAAACCGCGAGAAGCCGTCGCGGCGTTCACGCAAGCCTTGTCGCTCGAACCGCAACGCGCTGCCTTTTTGCTCGGACGCGCGACGGCTTACGCACAAATCAATGACGAGACCAAAGCGATTCAGGATTTAACCGCAGCGCTGCCTTTGGAAAATAACGCAACAACCCGGCTGCGGCTGGCGCGGCTTTACGCGAACAGCAAAGCCTACGCCGAAGCGACGACGCTTTATCAGCAAGTACTCAAAGACGAACCCGACAATCAGGAAGCGCAAACTGCGCTCGCCGTCCTGTTGGTGGAATCAGGCCAAAGCGCCGAAGCCATCGCCGCACTCGAAAACCTGTTGAAGACTTCGCCCGACCGCGCCGACATACGCGCGCAACTCGCCGCGTTGTATTTGCCGACCGCGCCCGACAAAGCGTTGATCCAATATCTCGCCGCCAACAAGCTCAAGCCGGAAGTGTTGAGTTACGCCGTCGGCGCAGGCTCGGCGATGGTCAAGCTGAAACGATTCAGCGAAGCCGCCGCCTTGTTGCGCCGCGTGTTGGAACAAAACCCGACCGGCGAGACGGCTTATGTGACGCATACGAATTTGGCTACGGCGCTGTTTGAGTTGGACGATTTCGTCAACGCGGCGCGCGAGTTCGTATGGATTCTCAATCAACAGAGAGATCGGCAGCGCGCCGCTGTCACGCTTTATTTTCTCGGCATCTGTTTCGACAAGCTCGGCGATTTAGAACAAGCGCAAAAAGTCTATAAACAGTTCCTCACCGTCGCGGGTCCCGAAAACCAACTCGAAATTGAAAAGGTGAATTTGCGCTTGCCTCCATTGAAACGACAGTTGGAAAAGGGTCAGGGGAAGAAAAAGCCTTGAGGTCGGTTTCATGGGAGCTATGGGAGTTATGAGAGTTATGGGAATGGCGAAACCCACGCTCAGTCTTTAGCGAACTCACATTCCCATTACTCCCATAACTCCGATAACTCCCATCGTCACTCAACGGCCACACTCAACCGCACACGCCGCACACGCCCCTCGCGTTGCACCTCAACCCACGCAAAATAATTCCCCGCTTTCGGCGGACGCACGAGAAACATAAGTCGCCCTTTACCATTCATCGCCTCGCGTTCATCAGGATGCGCATGCACAAACGTCTTGCCGTCTGCGTAAATCATCATCAAATGTCCCAACGCGCCAAGATAAAGTTGCAAGTCATCCATCGCTTTGCCATCAGCGTCCCACAACATCACTTTGAGTGGTTGCGTCTTTTTCGCAACCAACGTTTGTCTCTCTGCCAACGCGACGCGCAGGTCGCTCGCATCTTCAGCCTTTATGCACGCAGCCTTGCCCGCCACTTTCACCGTCACTGACAAAATCTGTGAACCGGCATTTTGCGGCGTTACATCAGCGAACAATTGAAACTCGCCCGCACAGGGAAACACAAAATCGCGCAACACGAACGAGCCGTCGCTTTGCGGCGCAGGATGTTCGTGCGCGAAGAAATTGAAATCGCGGCTCACGATCATCAAATGCAGTTTGCGTTCGTGCGCCGTGTCAAAAGCTGTGACGGGTTCACGCACACGCTTGCCTGACGGAAAACCATAAGCGTCGCGCGTCTCACGGTTCGCCCACACCTGCAAACGCAAGACGAAGGCTTCGCCTGCTTTCACTTTTTGCGGTTCGGTTTTAAGCGTGAGTTCAAAAGGCTTGATGCGGGCTTTGCGCGAAGGAGCTTCGTCGGTAACCGCGAGTGGGAAGCTGACGATGAAGGGTTCATCTGCCAGCGGCACGATGCGCAAGCTGAGAAAATAATCTCCGCCGTGCGCAAACGTTGGGTGCAAGCCGTAATCGCCCGGCACGCTTTCTGAATGAGCCTGTTCGTTGATCGCAGGCATCGCCGCCATCGCGGGCATCGTGATCTCGGCTTCGATGCGCGCGCGAATCACTGCCGCAACGCCCAACACCGCATCAACGCGGCTCGCATCGCGCACGCGCAATTCAAGCTGTTGCTCCTCGCCCGCGAATAAGCCGTCGGCGGGCAGCCGCAACGTCACGCGATATTTGCCGGATTCACGCGTGAGGTAGTCGTTGAAAACTACGTCTTGCGCGACGGTCTGCGCGACAACGATCAATAAACATAAGCTAAACCACAGCTTTTTCATCAGCGCGGATTAAAGTTTGAGTGCAACTGTCCGCCTTCGACCGCGATGACTTGCGCGGTCATCAAGTCGGGGCCGGTGATGATGCTGAGGATGACGCCTGCCACATCTTCGGCGGTGCAAACGCGATGCAGCAAAACATTCGCTTCGGCATTCGCTTTGAACGCTTCGTAAGCCGCATCGCCCAATCCGTCTTTCAGCCAGCGCGTAGAGATGAAACCCGGCGCAACCGTATTCACCCGCACCTTTGGCGCAAATACGCGCGCGAGCGAGACGGTCATATTGTTGAGCGCAGCTTTCGAGGCGCAATACGGAATCGAACTGCCCGTCGCGGCGAGTCCGGCGACGCTTGAGACGTTGACGATTTCGCCGTTGCCCGAAGCTTCGAGTGCAGCGCGGGCGGCGCGGGCGCATTGAAACGGCCCTACGACGTTGACCTTAAAGATGCGATCCCAATCTTCGAGCGCAACGCCTTCGAGATCGTCGTGCTTAATGAACGAAGTCGTCCCCGCGTTGTTGACCAGAATGTCTAGCTGTCCGAATTCGCTCACCGCCGACGCGACCAGCGCACGACAATCAGCATCGTTTGAAACGTCAGCCTTCACGGCAATGCCGCGTACTCCTAACGCCGAGACTTCCGCCGCCGTTTGTTCGGCTTCGTCTTTCGAGCGGCTGTAATTGATGACGACGTTACATCCGCCGCGCGCCAAGTCGAGCGCCGTCGCGCGCCCTACGCCCGTGCCACCGCCGGTGACGATGGCGGCTTTTCCTTCGATTTGCATTTGTTGAGCTTCCTTTTGGTTATTCGATTGCTGCCGCAGCCATCTGCGCCAGCGCGTTCAATTCATCCGACTGATCGCCGTCGCTGCTCAGGCGTTGCATCATCAAGATGCCGATGAGTTCGCGTTTGGGATCAACCCAGCCGTAAGTCTTCCACAAGCCGCCGTGCGCGAACGTGCCGATAGCTTGGCCGCGAAACGTGCCTTCAACATTGCGCACTACGGCCCAGCCCAAACCGAAGCCGACGCCGGGCGAGAAACCGGCTTTGAGTTCGCCGGTATGATTCGCCGTCATTTGTTCGAGCGCGAATTTAGAAAGCATGCGTTTGCCTTCGTGTGTGCCGCCGTTAAGCAGCATTTGATAGAGCCGCAACAGATCGGGCGCGGTCGAATACAAACCAGCTTCGGGCGAAGAGTATTTGGCGTTCGGGCGATGGTGGTTTACGTCAGCTTTGACGAGGCGGTCGTTTTGGATTTGATAAATCGTCGCCAGCCGCGCGCGCTTGTTCGCAGGCAAAAAGCAATGCGTGTCTTTCATCCCCAGCGGCGTGAACAATCGTTCCTGCAAAAACAGTTCGTAAGACTTGCCTGATACGATCTCGACAATTCGCCCCAGCGTAGCGATGCCCATATTGCTGTAGCTCCACCGCGCGCCGGGATCGAATTCCAAGTGCCGCGTAGGAATTGCCATGACGACTTCGGCCAAGCCATAAGCGCGCGTCTCGAAGTTGTCTTTGAATTTTTCGGGATAGCCGCTGCCGATGCCCGACGTATGTGTCAACAAATCGCGCACCGTGACGGCGCGCGCGGGCTTGCGCAACTTGAGTGAGCCGTCCGGCTGCTTTTCGGCAACTTGTATGTCGGCAAAATTCGGCAGGTACTTGCTGACGGGATCAACCAGCGCGACGCGGCCTTCGTCCACGAGCAGCAAGATGCCAATCGCCGTGATGGGTTTCGTCATCGAAGCGATTTGAAAGATCGAATCCATTTGCATCGGCGCTTTGCTTTCGAGGTCTTGCACGCCGACTGCGCCGCGTTCGACTTTGCCTTTGTGCGCGATGATGAAGACTGCGCCTGCGGTTTTGCCGGCGGCGACGAATTCGTTGAGGCGCGCGGCGATAGGTGATGATGAGGAAACCGCTTGCTGCGCGTTGAGCGAGAAGGCTGCAACACACAAAAGTAAGAAAGCCAAATTTGCCTTGCGTAAACTCGCCATATTGTTTCGTGGTTATTTGGTTTGTTGTGCGCGTACCCAAACGCGAAAGGCGCGATTCATCGGCACGATGCCTTCTTGCCTTCCTTTCAGTAGAAAACGTTCGAGCCGTTCAGATGTGAGCATAGGGAACAATTCGCTTTGCGTTACGCGCTGAAAGCCGTAACCGTCGTGCCGATAAAACTCAAGCTCGCGTTTATTGCGCCGCCAGACTTCTTCAACGCCGAGGTTGGCGTAAATCGGAAACTTGTCGAGCGAATGGCTCGACAAATCAATTTCAACGACCAATTCAGGGCCGGGATCACGCGCCAGATCAATCTCTTCAACGCCGATGATTTGAGCGGCGCGATGAATGTAAAAGCAATCATCCGGCTCTACGCCTTGCGCGAAATCAGGCAGCTTGAACGTCATCGAACCCAAGCTGTAAAGATTGAGATTCAACTCTTCCGCCAGAATGGCTAGCAGATGCGTAAACAGCACCTTCCAACTCTCGTGCGTTGATGACGTAGACATAATCTCCAACTCCCCTCGGTCATAGCTGATGCGGAAATGCGGCTGATCGGTAATGGCAGCCAACAAGTCTTCGTATTCTTCCCACGATATATCATCGCCGGAAAGTCTTGTGCCGCGCGGCATGACCGCTACGGCATCGGCATAATTCGTCATTACAGCAGGCATACAACACCTCCTTACAGATTGTTCTTCTTCAACTCATTCACGATGTATTCACACGCCCGCACCGTCACCGCCATCATCGTCAACGTAGGGTTTTGACAGCCTTGCGAAACGAAGCACGCGCCGGTGATTCCGATCAACGTGTGCGCGACGGTCACCTGATTTGGGGAGATTGGCGTCCCAAGGGCAGCCGGGAGAATCCAGCGCGCCACAGGATAACGGTAATAC
>JABFSD010000360.1 GCA_013140935.1 Acidobacteriota bacterium | reverse complement strand
ATCACACGGGCGGCGTGTCGGCGTGGAAAGAAGCCGGTACGCAAATCGTAGCGCAAAAAGCCCACGCCGATTTTCAGCATTACCAGCAACGCTTGAACGGATTTTTCGCTTTGCGCAACGCTGCGCAATTCGCTTTGCCGATGCCCGCGAGCGCGCCGGAATGGCCGGGCAATTACGGCGCGAAGATTGAACCGACGATTCTGTTCGATGAGAAATACGAGTTTGAATTGGGCGGACTGAAGTTCATCGTGATGAGTACGCCGGGCGAAACTTACGACCACGCGACGGTGTGGATTCCGCAACTCAAGGCCGCGTTCGTCGGCGACAACTATTACGAATCGTTTCCGAATATCTATACCTTGCGCGGTACGCAGCCGCGTTGGGCGCTTGATTACGTCAATTCGTTGAACAAAGTGTTGGCGCTCAAACCGGAACTCGTGATTCCCAGTCACGGCAACGCGATCAAAGGCAACGCAGAAATCACACGGCGGCTGACGCGCTACCGCGACGCGATTCAATATGTGCATGACGAAACGGTGAAGGGCATGAACGCGGGCAAAGACGTATGGACGCTGATGAACGAAATCAAACTGCCTGCGGCGCTCGACATTGGTGAAAGCTACGGCAAGCTGTCGTGGTCGGTGCGTGGCATCTATGAAGGCTACGTCGGCTATTTCGATCTGCTGCCCGCGACGATGTATGAAACGCCAGCGAGCGCGATTTACGCCGACCTCGCCAAACTCGCGGGCGGAGCGAACGCGATTGCCAAACTCGCGGCGGAAAAGCTGCAACAGGAAAAAGCTGTCGAGGCGCTGCATCTATGCGAAGTCGCGCTCGCCGCCGAAGCCAATCATCAAGCGGCGTGGCAAACCAAACTCAAGGCGCTCGAATGGCTGTTGGCGCATTGCAAAAATTCCAACGAACGCGGCTGGCTCGATTTCAGCATCAGCCAGGTTAAACGCAAGCTGAACGCGAAGCCGTGAGCGTGCTATTCGTCATCGTCTTCATCGTAATCATCCTCGCCATCATCCCAACTCGGATATTGTTCAGGCGCTTTGCCGTGCGATTCGATGACTTTGGGTTTAGGAATACCGAATGGCGTCGGGTCAATTTTTTCCAGCGTCAGATCGAATTCCCAGTGGTCGCCGAAATCGAAGATGAACGTCATGCGTCCGCCTAGCGGCAACGACAAATCCTGCAAGGGAACCTGATCGCTAAAAGGAGGCTCGTCCATAGAAGGGTGGTTGATCTCCTGCGGCAGGCCGAAACGGTCGCGGTAAATAAAGCGATGCAAGTGATCGTTGTCGAAATCGAAAGCCTCCAGAACCGTCAAGCTCAAATCTTCCAACGTGTCACGGGCGTCAATGGCGATACGTCGCCACGCCTTGCCTAATGAGGCTTTGAACTGAAAGACGCCTGCGCGCGGGCCGCTGTCGTCTTTGAACGCGAGACAGCGTTGCCATTCGGGGAAGTAAGGTTGAAGGTGCGGTTGGAAGTGATTGAAGACGACTTCCTGGTTGGGCTGAGGCACTGGCTCATCTTCGTCGTCGTCTTGGTCTCCTCGCAAAATGGAATTCCAGAAATTGACTTCTTTGACTTTCACCAACTCAAACAGCGCCAGCCCACAAGGCGTAGGCTTGATGGCCTTGATGCGCCAACCTTTTCCGGCTTCGGGTTTGCCTTGCGTGATGATGACGAAGCCGAACAATTCAAAAAAAGCGTAATAATGGAACCACGTAGTGAAGATCAGATTTTCCTGTTGTTTACCGGCAGGTACTTTGACTCCGCCTTCGCCGTGACGAGACCAGACCATCAGGGCTTCTGACGACATCCCTTTCAGAAAGCGACCGCCGCCGCGTCGGTCGTTAATCAGTTCTCCGTTAGCGTGCCAGAGATAAATATCCAACAGCGTGAAATAACGCTCCGTCGCATTGAGCGTTTGCCACTGTTGCAAGGCGGGTTCGTACAAGCGCAAAAGACGCTTACCCGATTGGCCGTCCGTGCAAATGAATCCGCCTGCGCGCGCCAGCAGAAATAATACCGATAAATGCGGGAAAGATTTGTGCATCGGGCGCTTCATTTCGATGCGCAACGGTTGGCTCATTTGTTCGTTGAGCGCGCTCAGACAGTTAATCGGCAACATATCGTAAAGCCCTGCGGCTTCGAGCGGATGACTGGCAATGAATTGCAGGAAGGTTTCAAAGTCGCGCAGCACCGTGCCCGGCTCATTTTGCGTAATAGTTTGTGCGCGCAAGAGGTCTTGCGACTTGGCAGATAGTTCTTTCTTTTTCATCGAGGTTCTCGCTTTCAGAGATGTAAATGGTTAAGTCGCGCCGAGTTTCTCAGCCACGAGAAAAAGGTACAAGCCGATGGCTTGCATCCAGCGCGTGTGTTTGTGCGAATGCAGGAAACGCGCTTCCCAATAGCGGACAAAACTGGTTAGAGCTTCGTTGTGTTTACTGCTTTTCCGGCGTGGCACGTCGGTTGAGTTACTCTTCAAACAAGCGTGGTTGTTCGCGCGTCAGCGCATCGAGAATGGCGCGGTCGGCTTTGCCGAAGCAGTAATGCGCCAGTTCATCAAGCGCGACCCATGCGAATGCACGCGGCTCTTTGAGTTTGAGTTTTCCCTTGCTGATTTCGCAAGCGTAAGCCCGCAGTAGCAAATGAAAGTGCGTAAAAGTTTGCTGGGCTGTAGCGATTTCGTATTGCACGCTTACGGTCAATCCGAATTCAGAAGGCAGCACGCGGCGCAAGCAATCGGCGAAACTTTCTTCCGCTGCGCAATTGCCGCCGGGCAGTGTCCACAAACCGCCGAGCAATCCCGAAGGCGGACGTTGAATCAACAGCACGCGGCCTTTGCGATCACGCAAGACCGCCGCCGCCGCGCGTACCGTAGGCAAAGGCGCTTTCTGTTTTTTCACCGGACGCAGGTTTTGCGTTTGGTTTTTGAAAGCGCGGCAATGCTTTTTCACCGGGCATTGCACACAAAGCGGATTGCGCGGGAGGCAAACGGTGCGGCCTAAATCCATCAGCGCCTGATTGAAATCGCCCGGGCGTTGCGCGTCGAGCAAGTCTTGCGCCCACGCGCGGAGTTGTTGTTCGACCGCAGGCGTGCCGAGCGTTTCAGCGTAATCGAAAAGCCGCGTGAGGATGCGCATCACGTTGCCGTCAAGCGCGGCTACGGGTTCGTTGAAAGCGATGCTGGCGATGGCTGCGGCGGTGTAAGGTCCGATGCCGGGCAGTGTTTGCAGGGTTGCGGCAGCGGCAGGGAACTCGCCGTTGTGATCGTTGACGATGGCTTGCGCGGCGCGATGCAGGTTGCGCGCGCGGCTGTAATAACCGAGTCCCTCCCACTGTTTGAGTACTTCGCCGAGCGGTGCGGCGGCCAGCGACTGCACCGTCGGAAAGGCTTTTAGAAAGCGTTCGTAATAACCGATGACGGTCACGACGCGCGTCTGTTGGAGCATGATTTCAGAGAGCCATACGCGATAAGCGTCAGGTTGATTGCGCCACGGCAGATCAATGGCTTGGCGGTCGTACCATTCAAGCAAGGCTTTGCTGAAAGCTGCGTTATGCGATGATTTTTTCGACTTCGACATGGAGTGATTGGCATTATTTCGTATGAACCATGAGAGAGCAATAACTGCGTCGCCGCGTGTGTTGGTCGTGGACGACAACCCCGATGTGTTGGCGGCGTTACGCCTGTTGTTGAAAAGCGCGGCTTATCAGGTCGAGACGTTTGCCGTGCCGCAAGCTGCATTGGAAGCGTTGCGTGCGCAGCCGTTCGATTTGGTGTTGATGGATTTGAATTACGCACGGGATACGACTTCGGGGCAGGAAGGCCGCGCGTTGCTGGCAGACATTCGTTCACACGACGCTGCGTTGCCCGTCGTAGCGATGACGGCGTGGGGCAGCATCGAACTCGCTGTCGAGTTGATGCAACACGGCTTGAATGATTTCGTGCAAAAGCCCTGGGACAACGCGCGATTGCTGGCGACGTTGCAACAGCAACTGCGTGTGGGTGAAGCCAAACGACAGGCGTTACGCGCGGCGCAGGAAATCTCTGAACAACAGGCGCGCGAATGGGCGGCGGCGCGACAGATGCAAGAGCGGTTGTTGCCGCATTCGTTGCCGGTGATTGCGGGCTACGACATCGCCGCCAGTTGGCAGCCCATGCAAGCGGTGGGCGGCGATTGGTACGACGTAGTCCAACTGGACGACGATCACCTGGCTTTCGGTATCGGCGATGTGACCGGCAAAGGCTTGCCTGCGGCCTTGTTGATGGCGAATTTGCAGGCGCTGGTCAAAGCACGCGAAGCGGTGAATATCAGTCCCGCGCAACTCTGCGCGGAAATCAATCAGGCGCTGTGTCGCAATATCGAAGCCGGGAAATTCGTGACATTGTTTTACGGCGTGTTGAATTTTCGTAGCCGCAAGTTGAGTTATTGCAATGCTGGACATAATCCCCCGTTGTTGGTCAGGGCGGATAATTCTGTTATCTCGCTACCCACCGGAGGCGCGTTGCTCGGCGCTTTTGCCGAGTGGGTTTATGAACAGGGCGAAGTTACTTTACAAGCGGGAGATCGGTTGTTTTGTTATACGGACGGCGTTACGGAAGCTGTAAATTCCGCCGGTGATGAGTTTGGCGAAGACGGGTTATTAAATTGGATATTACAGCAGGTGCCGATGAGCGCATCGGCCTTGCCGCAAAATTTATTATCGGTTATTGACGACTATCAGTCCGGGCTTTTTACCCCCGGGCTTTTTACCCCCAAGCTTTTTATCGATGACGCCACGGTTTTGGTTTTGGCTGTAAGCGAGTAACTCAAAAACGACTAGCTGAAAAAAAACTAAGGCAAACACCCGTGATTGTGTTTGCCTCAGTTACTCCGCCGCTTGGCACCAGGCATCCCCTACTGGTACGTCGCAACGAGAGATCAATTCTGTGGGAAGCTAAAATAAAAATAAGCCGACTGAGGCAAACACCCGTGATTGTGTTTGCCCCAGTCCTTCCGTCGCTAGGTGTCAGGCATCCCCTACTGACACGTCGCAACGTGAAGTTCGATCTTGCGGGAAGCGATACAAAGAAAAAATAAGCCGACTGAGGCAAACACCCGTGATTGTGTTTGCCCCAGTCCTTCCGTCGCTGGGCGTCAGGCATCCCCTACTGACACGTCGCAACGTGAAGTTCGATCTGGTGGGA
>JABFSD010000990.1 GCA_013140935.1 Acidobacteriota bacterium | reverse complement strand
ATTCCAAAGCGGGCGGCGCGGTCAAAGTCAAAGACGAGGTCGTAGTTAATTTCAGTATCGTGGCAAAAGTATAATGAGAAGTGGTGATTAAAACGGATCGGCAAAAAATATTCTGGCTCTGGGTTTTGATTTTCGGTGCGTTGTTGTTAGTCGCAGGCATCTGGCGTGTTTGGCTGTGGCTGCAACCGCGAGCGGCTTTCCCTACGCAAGTTCAACCATCTGTTACTCCTGCTCCTACGGTTTCCGCGCCGAATAAAGCGGCTGAAGAACCTGCAACGCAGCCGATTGCCGAAGCCGTATTGCCTGCGGGGTTGAAACTGATAATTCCGGTAGAAGGAATCAAGCCCGATCAATTGCGCGATACGTTCAATGACGCGCGTTCTGCCGGACGCACGCATAATGCGATTGATATTATGGCTGCGCGCGGGACGCCGGTGTTGGCGGCGGCTGACGGCGAAGTGGTCAGGCTGTTTAACAGCGAAGCGGGCGGCACGACGCTTTA
Organism: Acidobacteriota bacterium; assembly: GCA_013140935.1. Taxonomy (GTDB): domain Bacteria; phylum Acidobacteriota; class Blastocatellia; order RBC074; family RBC074; genus JACPYM01. The sequence continues at coordinate 4,725 of JABFSD010000990.1, read as the reverse complement.
TCAACTTAATCAGGCACGCAATGTCGTATTTTATTATGCCCACCTTGAGCGTTACGCCGATAGCTTGTTCGTCGGGCGTCAGGTAAAGCAGGGCGAAGTGATCGCTTACGTCGGTGACACGGGCAATGCGGGCGCGGGGAATTATCATTTGCATTTCGGCGTATGGCTGACTGACGATCCGAAACGCTTTTGGGACGGGACGAACGTAAATCCTTATGAGTTATTCAAACGAAGGTAAATTGAAGTTATGCGGAAAATAATTGTGGTGTTACTGGCTTTATTAGTGATCGGCCTTGCTGCCGCTTATCGCTATCAGGATGCGTTGCGCAAATATCCGGCTTTGCATCGCGCGCTCTCTGCGTTGCCGGGGTTCAAGGCGGAACCGATGCCGACGCCTGTAGTGGCTGCGATGCCGGTAGCGACGCCTACGCCGCTCATCAAGATCAAGGAACTGCCGATTACGCTGCCGCTGGTAGATGCGCTCTTTTTCGTGGATGCGCAATTTGTAGCTGAATTGAAAAATCGGCTGAAACTCGGCGATGACTTGATCGAACGTTTGCGGCAAGCCGCGCGCAACGACACGCAAAGCCTGCGCGAAAGTGAGACGAGTGAAATGAAGGCGACTACCGTTACGGCGGGGCAACGCGCGGCGGATAAAGTCAGCGAGATTCTGGGCGCGGAACGTGCGCCGTTATTTGCGGAATTCGTCTTACAGCGTTGGCAATATCTGGGTACGACAGAAGAAAGCGAAGGGGAAGTTGCGGTGGCGACCGCTACGCCACTGGGCGAATTGCAACCACCGCCGGGTGTTGAGCCTTCGCCCTCACCTAGTCCGGTTATCGCTGCGGCGGGCGTGTTTGTGGCTCCGCTCGATTCGCGCATTGTCGTGAATGCGCCCGCTTATCGCATGGACATATTTGAAAACGGCCAACTCGTTAAATCATATAAAGCGGCGATGGGCGTTCCTGATTTTCCGGTGCCGATGGGTTTGCGCAAGGCGACGACGATTATTTTCAACCCTACGTGGACGCCGCCCGATGAGCCGTGGGTAGCGGCTGAGAAGGTCGGGCAAAAGGTTGCCGCCGGCGACAAGCTCAATCCGTTGGGCGTCATCAAGATTCCCATTGGCGCGCCGTTGCTGATTCACGGCGGCAAACCGTTAGCGAAAATCGGTACGCTCGCTTCGCACGGTTGCGTAGGACTGACCGATCGCCAGGTGCAGGATTTCGCCAAGTTACTCGGACGCATCGGCGGCGCTGAGGTTACCGACGAAGAACTCGCCGCGCGCGCTGCTGATCGCAAACAAACTAAAACGCTGAAACTCAAGCAAACGATTCCAGTCGAGTTGCGTTATGAAACCATCTTGGTCGAAGACGGCAAGCTGCACGTTTATCCTGATGTTTATAGCCGCGACACCAATCGCCGCGAAAACCTCACGACGGTGTTGAACAATTTCGGTTTGCAACTCAGCGACTTGAGCGACGCCGAACGCGCACAGGTTGACGCCGCGCTGGCTGCGTTTTTTGTGAAGGAAGAGGCGACTCCATCTCCCGCCGCCGCGCCGTTGACAGCGGCGGAAAAAGTGGCGCAACGCAAACAAACCCTCGCGCGCGACAAGCTGGCGAAACAATTCAAAACAGCCAAAGTCGCCGTCATCGAAATCGCGGCACTGGCCGGGAAGGGTTACCCCGCGCCGCAGGATTTGGATACGGGCGTTGCTCCCAAAGTCGTAAGCAAGGCAGTGACGTCTAACAAGAAATAAATAACGGGCGTATGGTCAGGTGTATTCAACGAAATTACTTATGGGGTTACTTATTGGGAGTTATTTGGCTGGGTTTCTGTCAGGTAACCTGGGCGCAGGAACCGCAAGACCCGCAGGAACCAACGGCGGTGCAAGTTACTCCTACGCCGGTAACTCAACTGCCTGACGGCACGAAACTCATTATTCCGGTCAAAGGCGTGCAGCCTTCTGCGTTAACGGATACTTTTACTGCGCTACGTTCTGGCGGACGTACGCACAATGCGATTGACATCATGGCTCCGCGCGAAACAGCGGTACTGGCGGCGGCGGATGGCGAGATTCTTCGATTGATAACGAATGCTTTGGGCGGGACGACGCTTTATTTATTAAGCAATGATCGTAAGGTCGTTTTTTACTACGCCCATCTTGATTATTACGCGGAGGGTTTGTTTATCGGCCAGAAGGTAAAGCAAGGCGAAGTGATTGCTTTCGTCGGTGATACGGGCAATGCGGGCATCGGGAATTTTCATTTGCACTTTGCCGTGTGGCTGGTCGAAGACCCGAAACGATTTTCAAATGGTACGAACTTAAATCCTTATCCGTTGTTACGCGGTGCGCGGCCAAAGTTATAAAAGAGGCCGCAAAAAATGTAGCGCGGGTTACTAACCCGCGCTACGCCTTTTCTAGCCGAATATTTCTTTCACCTTGCTGCCGAAACTCTTGCCTTGTTCTTTTTGACGTTCTTCGAGGCGCGCGAACTCTTCCAGCAAACGGCGCTGGTCGCGCGAGATGCGCGTCGGTGTCACCAGACTCACCACGACAAATAAATCGCCGCGTCCTGAACCTTGCAGTGAGACGATGCCTTTGCCTTTGACGCGGAAGATCGAGCCGGTTTGCGTGCCTTCGGGAATGGAAAGATTTTCTTCGCCATCCAGCGTAGGCACGTTGATCTCTGCGCCCAAAGCCGCCTGGGCGAAGCTGATCGGTACGTTGACGTAAAGATTATTGCCTTGCCGCTCGAAGACTTCGTGTTCTTTGACGTTCACGACCACGTAAAGATCGCCGTGCTGTCCGCCGCCCATCCCGGCTTCGCCTTCGCCTACGACACGCAACCGCGCGCCGGTTTCGACGCCGGCAGGAATCTTGATTTCGAGCACTTGTTCTTTGTTGACGCGGCCTTGTCCCTGACAGCTTTTACATTGATTGACGATGACGCGCCCCGTGCCGCGACATTGATGGCAGGTGCGGCTGACCGAAAAGAAGCCTTGCTGAAAGCGCACTTGGCCTACGCCGTTGCAAACGTTGCAAACCGAAGCCTGGGTGCCGGGCGCTGCGCCCGTGCCTTTGCAAGGTTCGCAACCTTCGAGGCGCGGAATATTGATTTGGGTTTTGAAACCGGAAGCGGCTTGTTCGAGCGCAATTTCGAGATCGTAACGCAGGTCGGCTCCACGTTGGGTGCCGCCGCGGCGTTGGCTGCGGGCACCGCCAAAGAGGTCGCCGAAAATGTCGCCGAGAATGTCTTCGAATCCGCCGAAATCGCCGGGCGGCCAACCGCCGGGACCGTCAGAAGCGGCGGAAGTGCCGATGCCCGCGTGGCCGAAGCGGTCGTAACGCGCGCGGCTGTCAGGCGTAGACAATACGCCGTAAGCCTCGGCGGCTTCTTTGAATTTCTCTTCGGCTTCGTGGTCACCCGGATTGCGATCCGGGTGATATTTCATCGCCAATTTGCGGTAATTGCTTTTTAATTCCTGGTCGGTCGCGTTCCGACTCACACCTAATACTTCGTAATAATCCCGTTTACTCACGTTTTGTTACCTCGATCAATGATAGAGAAGCCCAACCGCATCGGCGAGCCAAGGGCAAAAGGCGATTATAAGTTTTTCGCTTTTGCTGGCAAGCACTGGTTTTTCAAAGCAAGGACGATCAGGGCGGGGACGACAAGGGCAGGTGCGGTCAAGCGGCAACGGCTGAGGCTTCCGCCAGGGCTTGGCCTAACACGCGGGCGACGTGGTTGACGACGCCAATCGTTCGAGCGTATTCCATCCTGACTGGGCCGACCAGACCCAGACTTCCCATCACCTGTCCATCCAAACCGTAATACGTCGTAATCACCGTGCAATCGTGCAAACTGGGCAAGCTGTTTTCCGCGCCGATGCGCAAACTGATAGTGGGCAGGGAGTCAGCCACTGTGGGCGCGACTTGCGCGATGCATTCGTTCAAAATCTTTATCAAACGGTGCTTTTCTTCAAACACCTTCAACAATTCACGAATCTTGTTCAGATCGTTGAAATCGCGCGTCGTGACGATGTTGGCTGTGCCTTCGATGAAAACCGCAGGCGTATCCTGTCCGTTTTCGGTCAGTTCCGTCTGGCACAGCACCAGCGCGTTTTGCAAATAGCGGTCATAAAGAGCTTTTTCCTCGGAAAGCCGCCTCAATAATTCAGTGCGAATGGCGACGAAACTCTTACCACTAAAATTTTCGTTGAGATAGCGCGCCGTCGAATTCAGTTCGTCTTGGGTGAATTCTTCGTCAATACGAATGACGCGGTCGCGCACCAGGCCGGTGCGCAAGACGGTGATGACCAGAATGCGGCTTTCTGCCAGCCGCACGAAATCGAAATGTTTGACGATGTCTTGTGCGACGCTGGGCGAAACCACGATGCCTACGCTTTCGGTCAGGGTCGAGAGCAAGTGCGAAGCGCGGGTCAGCAATTGTTCGGCGCTTTCGACTTCGGCGTCGCGCATACCGGTTTCGATGGTGGATTGATCCTGATTGGAAAGCTGGGTTTGCGCGCCGAGGTGGTCAACGTAAAAGCGATAGCCCTTGTTGCTGGGCACGCGGCCCGCCGACGTGTGCGGCTGGGCGAGGTAGCCGGTTTCAACCAGTTCGGAAAAGATGTTGCGTACCGTAGCGGACGAGAGGCCTTCGCTAGTGCGCGACGAAATGGCGCGCGAACCTACCGGCTCGCCCGTGGCGATGTGGG
>JABFSD010000833.1 GCA_013140935.1 Acidobacteriota bacterium | reverse complement strand
GCGTGCATATCAACCGAAGCGGTGCTGGCAGCGATCTCTACGACAAGTTCCGGTGCGCCTTCCAGATAGCCGTCGGCGGTCTCCGTGATTTGCTCGCTGAGCGATTGACCTAAAAACAACACAATGTCAGGTTGCGGTTCATTCGAAAGGTCAAGCCGCACGGTGGCGTTGTCACTGCAATCCGTTCCTTCCGTATGGTCAACATATTCAACGACAGAATGAACCAGTCGGATTTGCGGTCTTCCGTGATATTTATGGCGAACCGGCGAAGACATATAAATGACTCCTTCGATTAGCTCGGCGCGCACGTTGGCAGGCATCGCATGGTAGCGGCGCTCAAACTCGGCGCGCGTCAAGCGGTCGCCTGATTCCAGCGGCGGAATTGGCAGTTTCAAGCTCACCGACTTGGGCGGCGCAGTCTTGGCATATTGTTTGGCAATGGCTTTTGATAAGGCCATAGAAGTAACTCCAGAAAGAATTGGTTAGCGAGCGCGCCGATTATAGGAGCGGCTTCCGCGAATTGCCAAAGATTCTATCCCTCGCTATCGTGCGCGCACCGCAAGCACATTCACGCTTTCACAAAGGACCAACGCTATGACTCGCACCCGCATCGCCCTCTGTCTGGCCGCATTCGCCGCTCTCGCTTTCACGCAACGCGCTCACTCCACGCACGCGCAAACAAAGCCCTTCACTATCGAACAAATTCTGAGCGCGCCCTTCCCTTCCGACCTCGTTGCCGCTCCCTCCGGCGAACGCATCGCGTGGGTTTTCAACGCCGAAGGCAAACGCAACATCTGGGTCGCTGAAGGTCCTGACTTCGATAAAGCGCGCCAACTGACGAAATACAACGAAGACGACGGACAGGAACTGACTAACCTCAGCTTCACGCGCGACGGGCAATGGATCGTTTACGTGCGCGGCGGCGAAGACAATCAAGTCGGCGAAACGCCCAATCCGACCAGCAATCCCGAAGGCGCATTGCAAGCCATCTTCGCCGTGAGTTTTGCCAAAGGCGAAATCACTCCCATCGCGCTCGGTAACGAACCGGTCGTCTCAACGGTTGATAACAAAGTCGTATATCACCGCGACGGCAAGCTGTGGCTGAACGTGATCGGCGCTGATCCGAAAAAGGCCGCGCCGCTGTTGAACGTACGCGGCAATTTGAGCGCGCCGCAATGGTCGCCCGACGGCAAGCAACTGGCCTTCGTCAGCAATCGCGGCGATCACAGCTTTATTTGCGTTTATGAATTGGCGGAAGGAAAGCTGCGTTATCTCGCGCCGACGATTGACCGCGACAGCTTTCCGCGCTGGTCGCCGGATGGAAAGAAGATTGCGTTTGTCAGGCAGCCTACGCGCGGTACACAGCAACGCACGCGCGGCGAAGACCTGCCCGACCCGTGGGCGATTTGGGTAGCAGACGCGGCTACGTTGCAGGCGAAAGAAGTGTGGCGCAGCGGCGTGACGCTTAATGATTCATTGCCGCGTTGGGCGGGCGATGACGTGATTCAGTGGGCAGCGGATGAACGGATTGTGTTTCGGTCAGAGGCAGATGGATGGATGCACTTGTATGCCGTGTCAGCGAATAGCGGTGAGGCGAAGCTGCTGACGGCTGGCAATTGTGAAGTTGAACAGTTTGCGTTGACACCCGATAGGCAAGAAATCGTTTACTCGTCAAATTGCAACGATTTAGACCGACGACATCTAAAACGTGTTTCGGTATCAAAACCTGTTGCCTTGGCAATGACACTTACAGATAAAGACGCGACAAACCCTGTCACCCTGTTTTCGTACGGACAAAGAGCTGTCTACCTAAAATCAGATGCGCAATCTCCAACGAACTTACGACATGTTGAGTTAGTACGCCCCAACAACATTGATTCACGCCATTATCCAATCGCCCGCGAAACGCTGAAGAAGACTTTTCCCGAATCACAACTCGTCACACCGCAAGCGGTCACCTTCAAAGCCGCTGACGGGCTCGAAATTCACGGCCAATTATTTTTACCCAAAGACGCAAAGCCGACTGACAAGTTGCCTGCCGTCATCTTCTCGCACGGCGGCCCGATGCGGCAGATGCTGTTGGGTTGGCACTCGATGTATTACTACCACAACACCTACGCTTTTAATCAGTTTCTGGCGAGTCGCGGATACGCAGTGTTGTCGGTGAACTATCGCGGCGGCGTTGGGTACGGACGCGCCTTTCGGGAAGCCCCCAAACGCGGCGGACGCGGCGCTTCGGAATATCAAGACGTTGTCGCAGGCGCGCATTACCTGCGTTCACGCAGCGACATTGACACCGCGCGCATCGGCTTATGGGGCGGCAGTTACGGCGGCTTTCTCACGGCGATGGGCTTGGCGAAAAACTCCGACCTCTTCGCCGCTGGCGTAGACATCCACGGCGTCCACGATTGGGCTTCGCGTTTGGGTAACGGTGGTGAAGACCGCGACGCCGTCAAAGTCGCGCGCGAATCTTCGCCGCTGTTTAACGTGAACACGTGGCGCGCGCCCGTCCTGCTCATTCACGGCGACGATGACCGCAACGTAGCGTTCAACCAAACCACCGAACTCGCGCGACGGCTGCGCGAACAAAAAGTTGAATTCGAGCAACTGGTCTTCCCCGATGAAGTGCATGACTTTTTGCTGCATCGGCATTGGGTCGAGATTTTCAACAAGTCGTTTGATTTTCTCGAACGCAAACTCAAAAACGCTCCGCGTGATCGCAGCGCCCTCGCGCCCTCATCTTCACAATCCGTTGGGCAATCCGCTGACATTCTGATTCGCAACGGACGCATGCTCGACGGTTCCGGTTCGCCCGAACGCATCGCCGACCTCGCCATCACCGGCGACCGCATCACCTTCATCGGCGATGCCAAAGCGGCGAATATCACTGCCAAACAAACGATTGACGCGAGCGGCTTGATCGTCTCGCCCGGCTTCATTGATCCGCATACGCACGCCGACGGCGACCTCAACAGCGCGACGGGCAAATACAATTTGAATTACCTGATGCAAGGTGTGACTACAGTTGTGGTAGGCAACGACGGGCGTTCGCCGCAATCCATCAGCAAAACGTTGCAAGCGTGGGAAACGAACGGCATCGGTACGAACGCGCTGTGGCTGGCGGGGCACGGTTCGATTCGCGGCGCAGTGCTGGGCGCAAAAGATATTGCGCCGAATGCCGAACAACTCGAACGAATGAAAGCCTTGATGCGACAAGCGATGGAAGACGGCGCATTCGGAATGTCTACGGGGTTGTATTACTCGCCGGGCAGCTTCGCCAAAACCGAAGAAGTCATCGAACTCGCCAAAGTCGTGGCTGAGTTTGGCGGCCTTTACGACACGCACATGCGCGACGAGAGCAGTTATTCGATTGGCTTGTTGGGTTCGATTGAAGAAACGCTGCGCATCGGGCGCGAAGCCCGCTTGCCCGTACATATCTCGCACATCAAAGCCCTCGGCGTAGACGTGTGGGGGCAAAGCGCACAAGCCATTGCGCTCGTCGAAAAGGCTCGTGCCACAGGCGTCAACGTCACGGCGAATCAATATCCTTACACGGCTTCGGGCACGGGCTTGACCGCTGCGCTCGTGCCGCGTTGGGCCGAAGACGGCGGCAATGCGGCGCTGCTCAAACGCATTGACGACCCGGCGGTGCGTCCGCGCTTGATGAAAGAGATGGAAGAAAATATGCGCCGTCGTGGCGGAGCCAATTCCCTGCTACTCGTTTCATCGAAGTATTCAGGCAAGCGGCTGGATGAACTCGCCCAGCAGTTCGGCAAACCGCCGATTGAGGCTGCACTCGAAATCATCAAACAAGGTGGCTCGTCAGTAGCTTCGTTTAACATGAACGAACGCGACATCGAAGCCTTTATGAAGCAGCCGTGGGTGATGACCGGCAGCGACGGTTCGGGCGGACATCCGCGCAAGTATGGAACCTATCCGCGCAAGCTGGCCGATTACGTTTTGCAACGGAAAGTGATTAGTTTGCCGCGCTTTATTCAATCAAGTTCGGCACAAGTCGCTGAGACTTTCGGCATAACTGAACGCGGTAATTTAAAAACAGGAAGCTATGCTGACGTGATTATTTTTTCTGAAAAAGAGTGTCGTGAGTTAGCCACCTATGAAGCGCCGGAAAAATTAGCTGCGGGAATGCGCCATGTAATCGTCAATGGCAAGCTGGCAATTGCTGAAGGAAAAACGACAAAAACATTGGCCGGGCAAGCGCTGCGTAAAAAAACAAAAGCCTGATTCGTCGTGACAACGAATCAGGCTTTTTCCAAACCCTTACACCAGGCAGACGTTACTGCACCCGATTCACCTTTTCGGCTTGTTTGCCTTTGGGACCGCTGACCAACTCATATTCGACTTCCATACCTTCGTCGAGAGTTTTGAAGCCGTCCATTTCAATCGCAGAGTAATGAACGAAGACGTCGCCCGTGATTTCATCGGGTGGTTCGATAAAGCCGTAGCCTTTCGCATTATTGAACCATTTTACTTTGCCTTGTTTTTTTTCTGCTGCCATGGTGATTATACCTCCTGGGTTGTGGGTGCGAGGTGGTGATGACTCGCAACGTTACTGACATCCCCGCTCATTACTGCTAACTTTAGCCAATGCTTGTTACTACATCCAGCTAAGCTATCCCGCAACGCGCGAGAAAACGTGACTGCCTCCACACCAAATAAAAACCGCACGCAAAGCTGGGGCGCAGCTACTCTTGAGCTACTGCTTGCCAGCGTTCCGTGCGGCCTTTAGATTGGGAGAGACAGAAGGGGCTAACACAAATATACTGCTCGTCTGTTAGTCGTTTAAGTTACTTGAATTGTCTGTTTTTAGGTGCGCAAGAATTTGCGCGTTGTGACAAACGGCGCGGATAGTAAGGCCGTCCCTATTGGCTGTCAATAGCCCAAAGGCAGAATTTGTTATAAAAACATCCTGAATAATCAACCGCTTAACCGTTGAATTATTCAACCGGCCAGCTATTCGTAGCTTATTTACTCAAAAGCGGCTTGAGCGAACGCCAAACCGTCTCAGCCATACGTTTTTCGCCTTCGGCATTAGGGTGAATGCCGTCGGGTTGATTCAACGCACGCACACCGCCGACGCCTTCCAGCACGAAGGGAATGAAGGGCAACTTGTATTGCCGCGCAAGATCACGATAAACCTGCCGAAAAGCTGTCGTATAAGCCGCGCCCAGATTCGGCGGCGCTTCCATGCCAGCGAGCAATATGG
>JABFSD010000728.1 GCA_013140935.1 Acidobacteriota bacterium | reverse complement strand
GTACAACGAATTTTTCAAGCCCGCCGAAATTCAACAAGCCAAAGAATTGCTCAAGCAGGGCGGCGCGCGCGCGCAAGGCTTGCGCGCAGGTAAGCCCGACTGGATTCATCAAACCGGCTTGGTCGTACGCGGTTACGTCTCGCAACTCGATGACAGCGTGCAGCCTTATGGCTTGGTCGTGCCTGCGACTTATCAACCCAACCTGCCCTTTCACTATCGCCTCGACGTATGGCTGCACGGACGCAGCGAAACTCTGAGCGAACTCAACTTTATTGTTGATCGCCAAAAAAACGCGGGACAGTTCACGCCCGCCAATGCGTTCGTGTTGCACCCTTACGGGCGCTATTGCAATGCCTATAAATTCGCGGGCGAGGTGGATGTCATCGAATCGTTGGCGGCGGCGCGTCAGGCGTATCCGGTTGATGCAAACCGCATCAGCCTGCGCGGCTTCTCAATGGGTGGCGGAGGCACGTGGCATCTAGGCGTACATTACGCCGACTGGTGGACGGCCATCGCACCCGGCGCAGGCTTCGCCGAAACGGCGGAGTATCAAAAGCTCAAGCCCGAAAACGTGCCGTGGTACGAACGCAAGCTCTGGCATTGGTATGACGCGACTGATTACGCGGTGAATTTATTCAACAGCGCGACGGTGGCTTACAGCGGAGAAATTGATCGGCAGATTCAGGCAGCGCAAGTGATGGCGCGCGAACTCAAACGCGAAGGCCTGGAACTCACTCATATCATCGGCCCTAAGACAGAACACAAATACCACCCTGACTCCATCACTGAAATCAATCATCGCGTAGACAACATCGTTGCCGCCGGACGCCATCCCTTGCCGCGCGTCGTGAAGTTCAGCACGTGGACGTTGCGTTACGACACGATGCACTGGGTTACGGTTGACGCGCTCGCCGAGCACTGGGGACGCGCCCGCGTCGAAGCCGAAATCAAAGACGCCTCATCCGTCGTCATCAAAACGCAAAACGTCACGGCGCTTACGCTGGCAATGCCCGCAGGCTTGTGTCCGCTTGATCAATCGCGCGCTCCGCAAGTGACGTTGGACGGACAAACCGTCACTGCCGCTCCCGTCACCTCAGACCGTTCGTGGACGGCGCACTTTCTTCAGGTGAACGGCAAGTGGATTCGGGCCAATAGCGCCGATGACGGCACGTTGCGCAAACGTCACGGATTGCAAGGGCCGATTGATGATGCGTTGTTGAGCCGATTTGTGATGGTGCGGCCTACGGGACAACCGTTGCACGCGGCAACGGGCACCTGGGCACAGGCTGAGTTTAATCGTGCCGTGACCGAGTGGCGCAAGCTGTTTCGCGGCGAAGCTCCGGTCAAAGATGATTCTGCAATCACCGAAGCCGACATCGCCGACAGCAATTTGATTTTGTGGGGCGATCCTGCGAGCAACAAATTGCTCGCGCAAATGCTCTTGGCTAAAACGACTGTGGCGTTGCCTTTTCGTTGGGACGCGCAAACGTTAAAGCTCGGCGAATTGAACTTACCGGCGAATCAACATATGCCGTTGCTGGTGTTTCCGAATCCACTCAATCCGAAACGGTATGTCGTGCTGAACAGCGGCTTCACCTTCCGCGAAGATTCCAACGCAACCAATTCACGGCAAACGCCCCGCCTGCCCGATTGGGCGGTCGTAGACATCACGGTACCGCCGACTTACAGCACTCCCGGACGCATTGTGTCAGCAGGCTTTTTCGGTGAACGATGGGAATGGAACGCACCGCCAAAGCCCTAAGCTGTCGCACCAATGCGCACTTGCTCTGAAGTAGGCACAATCTGATACTGCGGCAACGGAATCAGATTAAACAAATCCGGCGTTCTTCTTACATCAACACAACTATGCTTATCGTAATGACACCCGACGCGACCGAAGCTGACATTCGGCGCGTCACCGAAACCATCGAATCTATTGGTTACAAAGCGCACGCGATGCCGGGCGCGAGCCGCACGGCAATTGGCATCACGGGCAATGATGGCCCAGTTGACCCGTCGCCGTTTCAGGAATTGCACGGCGTGCTGGAATGCGTGCGCGTCACGAAGCCTTATAAACTGGTTGGGCGCGATCTCAAGCACGACAAATCGGTTATACGTGCGGGCGCAGCCGAAATCGGCGGCGTCGAACCCGCGATGATTGCAGGTGTATGCGCCGTCGAATCGCACGAACAAACCATGCTCACCGCCGAGGTCGTAGCGGCAGCCGGTTGCAAGTGGTTTCGCGGCGGGGCTTTCAAACCGCGCACTTCGCCGTATGCCTTTCAAGGTTTGGCCGAAGAAGGCTTGAAGATTTTGGCGGAAGTCCGCGACACCTATGGCTTGCGCATCGTGACCGAAGCCGTAGACGAGCCTTCGCTTGATCTGGTCGAACGCTACGCCGACGTGATTCAGATCGGCACGCGCAATGCGCAAAACTTTCAGTTGCTCAAACGCGCGGGACAGGCGCGCAAACCCGTATTGCTGAAACGCGGGATGTCTTCGACGCTGGAAGAGTTTTTGCTGGCGGCGGAATACGTCATGTCAGAGGGCAATTATGAGGTGATTTTGTGCGAGCGCGGCATTCGCACGTTTTCTTCGCATACGCGCTTTACGCCCGACCTGTCGGTGATTCCGGCGGTGCATAGCCTGTCGCACTTGCCGATTATTTACGACCCCAGCCACAGCACGGGCAAACGCGATATGGTGGTGGCGATGGCGCGCGCCGCCGTGGCCGCTGGCGCAGACGGCTTGCTCGTAGACATACATCCTTATCCCGAACGCGCGCTGTGCGATGGCCCGCAGGCATTGTTATTCGATATGTTTCGTGAATTGGTGGACGAGATGCGCGGTATCAACGAGGTAATAAAACGTCACCGTGCGTAATAACCAAAGCGCGTCGCCGTATGGGTGCCCGGTCGTTTCACCTTCACCCGCACAGCGCGGTACTTGCCGTCGCGCTCAACTTTGGTCGGCGTATAAAACAGCACGTATTGGCTGCGTAACTCTTCAGCGACTTGCTGATAAGCCGTCGTCAAATCGTCAAAGGTTTGCGGCAAAAAAATGCGTCCGCCGGTTTCTTCAGCGATTTTGTTCAGGCGGGTTTCGCTGTCAGAGAGATTGGTCAGATATTCCCGCAAGCCTGTCAGCCGCGAACGATTCAAGGGGCTGTCGTTCTTCTCGTAAAAGCCCACCTCTTCACTCGTCTTGCGCATTTCGATGCGCGTCTTGCTCACCACATACGTCGGCACTTCGGCTTCGACCAGCGCGCGAAAAGCTCGGTCATACGTGATGCGCGTATTGCCGTTATCTATACCGTCGGTCAAAACGATGACGGCTTTGCGGCCTTTGATCTTGTCGAGTTGTTCGTTGGCCGCAAGCCAGAGTGCGTCATAAAAACTGGTGAACATGCCGCCCTGCAAACGATTCAACGCGCGTTTGAGCAACGGACGACTGGTGGTCCAGTCCTGCACGAGCTCGACTTTGTCAGCGAAGGTGATGATCGAAACGTTGTCTTCAGAGTCGAGCGAACTGATGAACCGAAACGCCGAGGCTTTGAAATCATCGAGTTCTTTAGTGACGCTGCTGCTGGTGTCAATCAACAGCACAACATGTACCGGCATACGTTTGAGCGCGAAAGAACTGATCGGCTGGGCTACGCCGTCTTCAAAGACCGTGAACTCTTCGGCTTTGAGATCGGTCAAAAAACTACCGCTGGCTTTGTCGCGTACGGTGACGGGCAGCAAGACTTCGAGCGTATCAATCGAGATAGTCGAGTCAGGGTCTGAAACAGGAGGCTTCGACTGTTGCGGTGTTTGCGCAAAAGCCGTGAGGGAAACAGTAATTAAGAGGGGAAGCCATAAGATACGCAGGGCAAGTCGGTACATCTTAAAACTACTCAAACCAAGCGGTGCGCCAGCGTCTCGCTGGCGCACCTGTTTATTTCGCTTCGATGCCCATCGCTTCAGACATCGCCTTGATGATGGATTCGCTCACGCGATTTTTGCGCAAGTCGGCCAACGATTTCGCCGAGAGATCGAAATTCACTTGCGAGTTTTCGATCTTGCGCAAAATCGTGCCTTCAGAAAAACCGGCTTCGATCAGTTCGAGTACGGCTTTGTTGTCGAGCTTGGGTTGGCGTTGCAATTTAGGTTCGCCGCCGCTCCCCGCTTCACTGGGCGGACGAATGATGCGCACCGAAGCCGAGCCCATCGTTTCGGTCGAACCGGAAGACGAGCCGTTCGGTCCCGGCCCCATGCCGCGCGATTCGGTTTTGTTACGTCCACCGGAACGCGAGCCGAAAATGTCGGTTTCGTTACTTTGCCCGCCCCCATTGCCACTATTGTTGCCGCTGTTCGGTGAAGTGCGTGACGGGTTGGAACGTTTGAAGAACTCTTCGTCGCCTTGCCGGAAAAACTCATCTTCGCCGAGCGAACCGAAATCGCCCATGTTCGCGGCCATCCCCATCAACGAGGTTTGGCGTTCGATCATGGCGGTGATGATCTTTTCGTTCACACCGCTTCTTTTCAGTTGTACGAGTTTGGCGGTCGTGATGTCGAAAGAAACCGGCGAGGTGCGAATCAGGGAAAGAATCGTCGTTTCTTTGAATTTGGCTTTGACCAGATGAACGACGGATTCGTTGTTGAGAACTTCGCGCACCGGGGCTTGTGCGTTGATAAGAGCAGGGGTTGCTAAAGATGCTGCGCAGACGACGAGCAGCGAGAAAACGATAGGATGCAGGCGTTTCATAAATCCCTCCAAGTGCCTGGGGCGGTGTGAGCTAACGCATCGGGTCTCACTCCGTGCGTCAGCAACGCTGGCGAGCTTCGTGGGCTGCGCAGTCTCGCTATTTCGAATGAAAAGGAAATCGTTGTTTGGCAGGGGTAAAGAGCCAATCAGACTTCCTGCGGCGCTGCGCATTGTCTGCGAACCGATAAACGAACTCAAGCAACGCCGTGTTTATGGTGAGATTTCCCGTTGAACCGTTACGCCCAGCCTTCAAGGCGTGGACGTGAATATCTGCACTTGTTGTGTCACGGCCCGTGCCGATTTTGGAGCAATCTGATCCAGGTCGTCCTGCGTAGGTTCTTGCCCTTGCGCCTGCGCGCGCCGATAAGCCGCATTGATCGCATAAACGTAATGTTGCGTCTCGCGGTAAGGCGGAACCTGATAGCCGTAACGAATCACCGCGTTCTCGCCCGCGTTGTAACCGGCCAGCGCCAGATTGACGT
>JABFSD010000487.1 GCA_013140935.1 Acidobacteriota bacterium | reverse complement strand
ATTCGCAACCTGATCGAATATCGCGGCGCGTGCCATTTTTGCGGACATTGCATGGATGTATGCGACGTACGCGCCGTGTGGTCGAGCGACGTGACGGTGATTCCGCAATCGTTGGCGACGGGCAAGCTGACGCTCAAGCTCAATGCGCTGGCGCGCGAGATTACGGTGGATAAAGAAGGCCGCGCCAATGGCGTATCGTTCATCAATCGCGCGACGGGCAAGGAAGAAAGGGTTTACGCGCGCGTCATCGTGCTGGGTTGCGCAGCGGTCGAATCGGCGCGGCTGTTGCTGAATTCCAAATCGGAAAAGTTCCCCAACGGACTCGCCAACAACCGCGATAACGTAGGCCGCTACTTAACCGGCCACGTCAATGTCGCTACGAATGGCTATCTCAAAGCGTTGGTCGGGCACGATACTTTTGCCGGAGACGGCGCGACCGATCACGCTTACATTCCGCGTTTTAACCAAACACGCGGCAAGCACGATTACGTGGGCGGTTGGGGCATGCAAATGAATTACGCCAGCCAGGCCGTGCCGCATCACGCCAAACACGTCGAAGGTTTCGGCTCTGCATACAAACAACGCGTGCGCCAGTTGCAGCCCGCGATGTTTCAGGTCGGCGCATGGGGCAAGGTCGAAGCGCGTCCTGACAACCGCGTCACGGTTGACGCAAGCAAGGTAGACAACTTCGGCATTCCTTATCCCGTCGTCACGTTCAATTGGAGCGAGAACGACTTGCGCCTGTTCAAAGAGATGCGCGAAAGCGTGCTGGAAGTTTATGACCAATGCGGGACGGAGTTGCGTTTGCCCACGACCGATACGCCCGGCGGATTTGCCAGCCACGAAGTCGGTACGGTGCGCATGGGCAGCAATCCGAAAACGTCGGTGCTGAACGGTTACAGTCAGGCGCACGAAGTCAAAAATCTTTTCGTAGTAGACGGCGGCAGTTTCACGACCTTTCCTGAAAAGAATCCGACGCTGACGATTGCGGCGGTGGCAGTACGCGCGGCGCGTTACATCGCGGCGGAACGCAAAAAAGGCAATCTGTAAATTAGACAGGATTGACAGGATTTTCAGGATTTACGGGATTGATTTTAAGGATGGAATCACAGCCGTTGAATTATCCAGTCAATCCTGAAAATCCTGTCTAATTCTCTCCCGATTCAAAGAGGACAAAAATAATGAAAACGACACGACGTGAAATGTTATTGGCGAGCGCGGCTTCAACGCTTTTGCCTGCGATAGCTCCTGCGGCACAAGCGCCGCAACCGCGCATTCGCTTCGGCGTCTCGACTTACTCTTATTGGCACTTCGACAAGGTGAAATATCCGATTGAGAAAGTCATCACCGACGCCGCGCAACTCGGTTTCGAGGGCGTAGAAATTCTGCACCGCCAGATGGAAAGCGAAAACAAGGCTTATCTCAATAAGCTCAAACGCGCTGCGTGGGACAACGGCGTATCGCTTTTCTTTCTTTCGATTCATCAGAATTTTGTGCGGCCTGACAAAGCCGCGCGGCAAAAAGACATTGACCATACGAAACGTTGTTTGGATTTGGCGGCTTATCTGGGCTGTCCCGCGATTCGCTTGAATTCAGGCCGTTGGAGCACGATCCCCGACTTTCAAAAGATGCTTGATGCGGGCGGCAAGGAACCGCCGATTGAAGGCTATCAAGACGATGATGCCTTTAACTGGTGCATTGAGAGCATCAACGAATGTCTGCCGCACGCCGAGTCGGTCGGCGTAGCGATGGCTTTGGAAAATCATTGGGGCTTGACCACACAGGTGGATGGCTTATTGCGGATTTACAAAGCGGTCAATTCGCCGTGGCTGGTGTTGAACGTGGATACAGGCAATTTCTTCGGCGAGCCTTACGCGCAACTCGAACGGTTAGCGCCTTACGCGAGCATCGTACAGGCCAAGACCTATTACGGCGGCGGGGTGTATTACACGCTCGAACCCGACTTCAAACGCATCGCCACGATCTTGCGCAAGGCCGGATTCAAAGGCTGGGTGTCGCTCGAAATGGAAGGCAAAGAGAACGCGCAAACCGCCGTGCCGAAAAGTTTGGACGTGTTGCGCAAGGCGTTTAACGGATAGCGCGGGCGGTCATGTTGCATGACCAAAAAAGCGTAGGGCGGATTGCCAATCTGCCCTACGCTTTTTTGTTTGGCGAAGCTCTCAAAAATTCAGTTTGAAGCCCAGTTGAATGACTCGCCCTGAACGCGCGGCGGTCGGTTCGCCGAACCACTGCCCCAGCGGCGTGTTAGAACGATCCTGTTTTATGAAACAAACGTTTGGGCGACCGGCTACCGCTTCGCAACCGGCAGGGAATGAGGAAGCCGTGCCTTTGCCAAAGTTGTAAAAATCACCTTGTCGTGTGCGAACAATGATGCGGGTGTCGTTGTCGAGGATGGTAGGGTCAAGCACTAGCTGATTAGAGTCATTTCTTCCTGTCAATTTTAAGTTGGTAAATTGTGTGTGATTAAAGGTATTGAACATCTCGAAGCGGAGTTGCACATATTGCCCGTTATCGTTGAGGGGTACTTCTTTGAACAGTGCCAGGTCGTGGTTTTGAGTGTTGGGAGTACGCCAGTATTGGCGCGGCCATGGCCCTACATTGCCGGGTTGCTCAAAAAACAGGGACGCTGGATTCAAGTATGAAGTGCTGCCAGACAATTGTTCATAAGGGTCATAACGCAAATACACTCTTGGTCCGTCCGTGTAAGAACCGGTTAGATTCTGGGCAAAAGCTCCGAAACTGTCAGAGGCATCGCGCGTAAGACCGCCTGCCAAATTACCGGTAAGCTCCAGTGGGCTTCCCGTGGCGAATTGCGAAATGCCTGAGATTTTCCAGCCATCGAACAAGGCTTTTGCTATCGGGTTATCGCCCATCCAGCGGCTCACCTTGGGTAAGTTATAAATATAGTTCACTGCCAGCAAGTGCCGTCGGTCATAAGATGCCAACCGATAATCGTAATCACGTGCGCCGCCCAAAGACGACACTTCCTGATCTTGATTGGCCGTCGCAAAGGCTTTTCCCCACGTATAAGCAAGGCCGAATGTCAGATCGCGCGAAAAGCGGCGACGCGCAGAAACTTGCAAGCTGTGATAATTCGACGAGCCGACAAACTCACGGAAATAAATTTCATTGAAGCCGGGGAACGGTCGCAACAAGTCGCGCGGCAAGGCTTTTCCCCCATTGAATTTCAGTTCGGCGTCTTGATAAATCTTTGTCAGGTTAGGGTCGCTTTCCGGTACCTCGCCGCCAAACTTGCTGGCGTCTTGCACGAATTGTTTAACCCCGCCGATAACGGCTTCGCGCTCGAACAAAGTACCGTAAGGAACCGCATTCAGATTGCGTGCCTGCATCAGGTGGCGACCGAGCGTTCCGACGTAAGCTACGTCAATAACAGTTTCCCAGCCGATGTCGCGTTGCAGGTTGAGGTTGTAACTGTAAACGGTCGGCAACTTCCCGTCTTGAGCAATGCCCACTGCTACGGGTGGAGCCAGAGAAACGTTGCCGCGCGGGTCGTTTAGGCTTTGGCGTCCGAACGTTTCGATCTGGCTCAGATTGCCGTTGAGCAACTTGGGAACGGTGACGTTCGGCGGATTGGTGAATAGTTCACGCAAGCGGTTGCCTTCCATACGGTCATAAAAAATGCCTGCGCCGCCGCGCAAGATCGTCCTGCCGTCGCCGAACAAATCATAGGCGAAGCCGAAGCGCGGGCCGAAATGCGCGCCGCGATCATCAAAGCCGCCGCGTGAATAGCCGTTTTGCGCCAAGCCGAATCCGTTATTCACATCACCCGTGCCGGGTACGAGCAAGCCGATGAAACTTTCCGGCTTCACATTGCTGGGATCGTTTGGGTCTACCGCCATACGCACTTTGTTTGGCCCCACCGGCACCAGCGTGGGCTGATAAAGACGCGGAGCTTTAGCGCGATCATAAAGCGCCGGGTTGAAAGACGTGAGTTGTAAGTTTTTATCGTATTGCGGCTGAATCCACGAAACGCGCAAGCCGAAATCGAGTACGAGCCGGTCATTCACACGCCACAAATCCTGTAAGTAACCTTCCACTGTGTTGAACCGATAGCGCGCGGCAATTGCGCGATTGGCCTGTTGATAGGTGGCGTATTCCCCCAGCAAGGCATTAGCAAAAGGGCTTCCAGTGAAATTACTGCCACTGCCGAATTCCACGTTGGCGCTGGTGAAGAAGGGCAAGCCCGGTACGTTTTCGTTTTTGCGGGCGCGTTGCCAGAACACGCCCGCTTTAATCGTGTGGTCGCGCCAAATTCTGGTGAAGTTGTCGGTGACATTCCAAATCAAATTACGGCTTTCAAACGGGCCGCCTAAAAACAACGTTGACGGTGTGCTGGTTCCCACTCCACCAAACGTCATGGTTGGCAGCAAATCACCCCGATTCGCTTGAGGAAATAGTAGCGGGAAGTTCAAGTGGTTAGCTTGGGTCGTCAGCCGATCATCCGCGCCGCGAATGGCAATGCGGTTGCGACTGGGGCCGACGATGAGTTCGTTGACCGTCGTTTCATTGAAAGCGTGCGTAACCATCAAAGCGAAGTTGACGCCCGGTCGTTGCGCGCGCACCGGTGCCAGCGGAAAGTTCAAGCGGAAAGCGGGGAGGTTTCCGTTGAAAGCGTAATTCAGCAATTGTTGGTCGCTGTTGTTAATCAGCCGCGCCGCGATTTCAGTTTTTTCGGTAGGTTCATAATCCACCCGCACGATGTCTTCGCGGCGCGGAGAATCGTGCGAAAGTTGCGAAAGATAGTTGGGCTGATTGGCCGCCGCGCCTGCACGATTGGGTAAGGGGAAAAGATTGAGAATCGCTTGCCCGCTGCCATACCAACGGTTGACGGGGATTTTATTTTCAGGCAAACAGGCGGCAAGATTGCTCGCATCACATTTTCCCGGCTTCATCGGATCGCGCAAATAAATCGGCGTAGGCAACAACAACAAGTCCGAAAAATCACCAGCGCGTTCCTTGGCGGTGGGAACGCGAATCAACCGTTCGCTCAGCGGCGTGTTCGGCGGAACGAGTTGGCGATAAAATTCCTGATTGGCATAAAAATATAGCTTCTCGACTTTTTTTACGGCTTTACCGCCGCTGCCGAAACGAGGCAGATAAACCGGGCCGCCGATCTCATAACCAAATGAGTTGTAGCGATAGAGCGGGCGCGGCACTTTCTCTGCGTTATCGGCGTTAAGTCCTTCCAGATTGTTGAAGAA
>JABFSD010000041.1 GCA_013140935.1 Acidobacteriota bacterium | reverse complement strand
CTCGAATCCATGCCAACTTCTGCGCCAACTTCTGCGCCAACTTCTGCGCCAACTTCTGCGCCAACTTCTGCGCCGACTTCTCCCTGAGCCGCTTATGAACTTGCGTGTTCGCCTTTCATTATCGGAAATCGCGGCGGCGGCTGACGTGGTAGACCCTGTCTTCTTGCGCAGCCCGCAATTCATCAGCGAACCCATCAGCCAGGAACTCGGCTTGCGACTGTTGTGCAAAATCGAAACCCTAAATCCGATTCGTTCTTTCAAAGGACGCGGCGCTGATTTCTTTCTCGCGCGTCTCGACCCGGCGGTGACGCAACTGGTGTGCGCTTCAGCAGGCAATTTCGGACAGGGGCTGGCTTACGCCGCCCGCGAACGCGGCAAGTCGTTGCACGTATTCGCCGCGCAATCAGCCAATCCTTTGAAACTCGAACGCATGCGCGCCTTAGGCGCTACGGTCACGCTGGCCGGGAATGATTTCGATGAAGCGAAAGATGCCGCGCGCGCCTTCGCCTTGCGCCACGGCTGGACTTTCGTCGAAGACGGGCGCGAACCCGCCATCAGCGAAGGCGCAGGAACCATCGCCGTCGAACTCACCCAATGGCCTGAGCCGATGGACGCACTCGTAGTCCCGCTGGGAAACGGCGCGTTATTAAGCGGCATCGGTACGTGGTGCCGAGCATACGCACTGGCGACGCACATCATCGGCGTATGTATGAGCGGCGCGCCTGCCATGGAACAATCGTGGCGCGCACGGCGCAGGATTCAAACCAACAGCGTACGTACCATCGCCGACGGCATCGCCGTGCGTGTTCCCGTAGCCGAAGCGCTTATAGATTTAGAAACCGTACTGGATGATGTGTGGCTGATCGAAGACGAAGACTTGTTGCCCGCCATGCGTCTGGCGCATCAGCATCTGGGCATCGTCGTTGAACCGGCAGGAGCCGTCGGCTTGGCCGCCATAATGAAACGACGCGACGAATTGGCAGGACAATTAGTAGGAACCGTGTTTTGCGGCGGCAACCTGACCGAAGAACAACGCCGCCGTTGGTTGATCTAACTCAGAAGTTGCCTCAGAAGCGCCAGATGGTATTTTGAATTTTTCGCGCTTGCGTTACTATCCGCCCGCCCCAATCACTGAACTCACCATTCCTTCGATAAAAAGCGATGAATCTCTCCTCCTGTCAGACCTTCTTGCGGTCATACTTTTTGCGCGCACTCACCTGTGCCGAGGCGCGGACGTTATTCGTTCGTAATGCCAATTGCATAGCCCGGCTTTCTCCAGCTAATCCAGGCTTTTTTCTCAGCCAAAGGGGAGGAACGCCATGAGAACGCCGGAACGACAGCGACAAATCAATCAGCTCATGCAAGCCGTGCTGGCCAGCGAACCGCGCCTGCGCGCAGCTTATCTTGACCACGTCTGCGCCGATGACGTGAAGCTGCGCGCCGAAGTGGAAGCATTGCTGAATGGGCACGTACCTACCGTGGATTTCATCCCCGTGTCTCAGCCCCATGAAGCAAAAACCGAAATTCGCTGGACCGGCAAATTGGTGGGGGGTCGCTATTTGATTGAAAAGGAATTGGCACGCGGCGGCATGGGCGTGGTGCTGTTGGCGCGGGATCAACGGCTGAATCAAGCCGTCGTCATCAAAGTGTTGCTGGATAGCGCGCTGGAACCCAAGCTGAAAGAATGGGTCGAGCGGCATTTCAAGGCAGAAATCGCCGCGCTCTCGCTGATTGACCATCCCGGCGTAGTGCGGGCGATAGACATTGGTGAATTGCCTGACGGACGCTCTTACTTGGTAATGCAATATGTGCAAGGCAGCAGCTTGCGTTCGGTGATGGAATGGCAAGGAATCAATTTGGAGCGTGCCGGTAAGTTGCTGCGGCAACTTGGTCATGCGCTCACCGCCGCACACGAACACGGCATCATTCACCGCGACCTGAAGCCGGAAAACGTCATGTTGCAAAAGGTCGGCGCTGAGGAATACGTCAAGCTCATAGATTTCGGCATCGCCACCGTGCGCGAAGCGCCCGAAGAAACCCACGTCAAAACGACGATGGTCGCGGGTACGCCGCATTACATGGCTCCCGAACAGTTTCGCGGCAAACCGCTGCCCGCCAGTGATATTTACGCAATGGGCGTGATCGCTTTCGAGTTGATCACTGGCCGGCGGCCCTTCAATGCCGATTCGCCGGTTGAATTGGGTGAATTGCAACGCGCTGGCGTCAAGCTCAAGCCGCGCGACTTGCGCTCCGCCTTGCCCGAAGCCGCGCAGTCGCTGATTTTGAAAGCTCTCGCTTTTGAGCCGCAGTTCCGCCCGCCAAGCGCCAGAGATTTCGGCGACGCGCTGGCCCGCATTCTGGCCAGCAATTCCGCGCCGCTTTCCACCGGGGAAGGCCAGACGCTGGAAATCGGCCACGTCTTGTTCACCGATCTGGTCGGTTATTCCAAGCTGACGATTGACGAACAAACGCGCCTGATTCAATTGCTGCGCGAGACGGTCAATGCCTCGGCGGAATTGCAGCGGGCGCAAATGAACAGCCAATTGATTTGCCTGCCCACGGGTGACGGCATGGCGCTGGTTTTCTTTGGCGACCCAATGGCTCCAGTCAAATGCGCGGTGGAACTCGCCCGTGAACTCAAGCGCCATCCTGAAATCAAGTTGCGGATGGGCATTCATTCCGGCCCGGTGCAGCGCATCGCTGACATCAATCAAAACCGCAACGTCTCGGGCAGCGGCATCAATCTGGCGCAGCGCGTGATGGATGTGGGCGACGCCGGTCATATCCTGTTGAGTAAAGCCACCGCCGACATCGTGAGCCAAGTCGGTGACTGGGCGAAATACCTGCGCGATTGCGGCGAATATGAAGTCAAGCACGGCGTCAAGCTGCACGTTTTCAATTTACACAAAGGTGAATTGGGCAATCCGAAACCACCGGGCAAAGCGCGCTCGCTATCCGGCAAACTCGCTGCGCCGAAGCCCTGGCTTTGGCTCGCGGCCTTGTTGCTCAGCCTCGCGCTTGGGGTTATCGCTTGGCTTTATTCCAAAGCCGCGCCCAACCCACCTGTCACCGAGCGGCGGCTGAGCTATTCGCTGACCGTTCAGAAAGATACGCAACGCTTTCCCGGCAGCAAACCATTCGTCCTGCCCGGCGAGATCATTTTTGAAGCGGGCTATCAAGTGCGCCTGAATGTGAGCAGCCCGCAATCCGGCTACCTTTACGTTCTCAACGAAGGGCCGATGCAAACCAATGGCCTGCCCGATTTCAACGTACTTTTCCCGCCGACAACCTTCAACAACGGCTCGGCTGAGATCAACGCGAATCAACCGATTCAGCTTCCCCCGCCCAGCGCACAGCCAGAGGCGGACTGGTTCGTCTTCGATCAGGAAGAAGGCGTGGAAAAAATCTGGCTGGTATTTTCAGAACAGATGGTGCCGGAACTGGAAGCCGTCAAGGCGCGCGCCAATCCGCAAGAGCGCGGCATCATCAGCAATCCGAGCCAACTCAACGCGGTGGCTCAGTTCCTGGCAGCGCAGGCAATCAATAAACCCGAAACTGAAAAGGACGAAGCGGGCAAACAGACGAAGCTCAAAGGCCAAGGCCCAGTGCTGACGAGCGTCGTCAAACTCGAACACCATTAAAGAGGACGACCATGCAACACAACAGATGCTTTCAACCATTGCCTTGCCATAGCAAGCAAAGTCCCAGATGGATGTTGTTACTCAGTCTGGCGCTCGGTCTGTTCTGTGGCGCAACTACGCAGCCCTTCCGCTCCGCCACTGCTCAACGAACGGGCAATGAGCAATTACAACTTGGCCAGCCGATTGAAAGAGCGCTAGCTGGAGGGCAAGCCCATTCTTACCAAATCACGCTGGCGGCGAACCAGTATCTGCATGTGGTGGTCGAGCAACTCGGTATTGATGTGGTGGTGACGCTGGTTGGGCCTGATGGAAAGGTGTTAGCCGAAGTTGATAGCCCCAACGGCACCGCAGGGCCGGAACCGATCTACTGGATAGCAGCAATTTCTGGAAGTTATAGGCTGGTGGTGTTGCCAAACAATAAGGACGCTTCAAGTGGGCGATATGAGGTAAGAATCACAGATCTGCGAGCGGCTACCACACAAGACATCAAACGATTTACTGCTAAGAAGCTCATTACAGAAGGGGCAATGCTCCGTATGCAAAGAGAGAGGGAATCTCTACAACGGGCGATTGGAAAGTATGAAGCGGCGGTCAAAATATGGCGTGAAATTGGCGAGCGATTTGAGGAAGCCAACGCACTTGATAGCCTCGGTGAACTTTATGGTTTGTTAGGCGATGGGCAGAAGAGACTCGAATTCGGCACGCAAGCATTGCCGCTGTGGCGAGCAATTGGCGACCGTTTTAGAGAAGCAATCACTCTCAGCAATATTGGTGATGCATATTTAGCACTGGGCGAACTACAAAACGCGCTTAACGTTCTTAACCAAGCGCTACCGATAATGCGTACTCTTAGTTATCCACATGGAGAAGCAGCCACGCTTAGCAGCATCGGTGTAATCTACCTTTCACGTGGTGAGTTGCAGAATGCGTTCGACTACTTAACCCAAGCGCTAGCGCTGGTGCGAGCCACCAGTGATCGTCCTGGAGAGGCGACCATACTGAGCAATATTGGTGCTATCCACCTTTCATTAGGCGAATGGCAAAAGGCGCTAGACTTTTTCAATCAAGCACTGCCATTGCAGCGTGCGCTAGATGATCGTAATGGAGAAGCGATCACGTTGCTCAGCCTCAGTGGTGCTTACTCTGAATTGGGCGAGCCGCAGAAGGGACTTGACTCTCTCAGCCGAGCGCTGTTGCTGTTCCGGACGACAGGCAACCGTTATGGAGAAGCAGCTACGCTCAGTAATATTGGTGCGACTTACTCTGAGTTGAGCGAGCAGCGAAAAGCGCTGGACTTCTGGGGTCAGGCTTTATTGCTGCGACGTGCGGTTGGTGATCAAGTAGGGGAAGCCTATACACTCACGAATATCGGCGGGGCCAACGCAGAACTTGGAGAACAACAGAAAGCCCTTGAAGCTCTCAACCAATCGTTGGTGTTGTTGCGTACAGCCGGTGAGCGTCGTGGCGAAGTCGGCGTAATCGAAAGAATGATTCTTCTTTCGATTCAGCAGAACGAGCTCAAGAAAGCGCTCAACTTCTCCGACCAAGCACTAACGCTGAATCGCGCAATTGGTAATCTTGAAGGCGAGTCAAATGCCCTCTTTT
>JABFSD010000094.1 GCA_013140935.1 Acidobacteriota bacterium | reverse complement strand
GAAGAACAGGCCGCCAAAGACCACGTCGCGCAGGCTTACGCGCAAGCCGGATTGCAACCGCTCGCGCTCGAAGAAGTCTTGCAACAGGTGAAAGGGATTGACGCCGGGCGTGCGCAACGCTTCGCGCAAATGCTCATCAACAGTGGCGAACTCGTACGCGTCGGTGAATTGGTGTTTCACAAAACTGCGCTCGACAGCTTGCTTCCCACCTTGCAAGCCTATAAAACACAGCACGGCGCAAAACTTGACGTAGGCGCTTTCAAAGACCTGACCGGAATCTCCCGCAAATACGCCATCCCCCTTTTAGAATACTGTGACCGGCAACGCATCACGCGCCGCTCCGGCGACGCGCGTGAGGTTTTATAACGTAGCGCGGACTTCAGCCTGCGGACGTAGCGTAGACTTTAGTCTGCGCGTGATTGCGTGACCCCGCGCAGACTAAAGTCTACGCTACGTCCGCAGGCTGAAGTCCGCGCTACAATTCTTTTGGAGGAACCATGCGCAGATTTTTCTTTTTCCTGGCTTTCGCTCTCTTCTCCCTCAACCCTGTAAAAGCCCAAAACGTCATTCAACTCGAACCCGTCATCAGCGCTTTGGCTTCGCCGATTCTGGCGACGAGCGCGCGTGACGGCAGCAATCGTTTATTCATCGTCGAGCAACCCGGCAGAATTCGTGTGATGGCTTCGCCCACAGCCACGACGACGACGGTCTTTCTTGATCTGACCGCCAAGATTTCATGTTGCGGCGAACGCGGCTTACTGGGTTTGGCTTTTCATCCGCAGTACGCAACGAATCGCAAGTTTTATGTGAATTACACGCGTCCCTTCGATGGGACGACGGTGGTCGCGGAATATCTGGCTTCGGCGGGCAATCCAAACGTAGCCGATACGGCTGAGCGCTTGTTACTTACCGTGGATCAGCCCTTCCCCAATCACAACGGCGGCATGATCGCGTTCGGGCAAGACGGCTTTCTTTACATCGGTATGGGCGACGGCGGCGACGGCAACGATCCAGGCAATCGCGCGCAAAACATCGAGAACCTGCTGGGCAAGATGTTGCGCATTGATGTGAATAATAAAGCGACTGGGCTTGAGTACGCGATTCCGACTGACAATCCGTTCGTCAACGTCGCCGGACGCGATGAAATTTATGCGACGGGTTTGCGCAATCCGTGGCGCTGGTCGTTTGACCGGCAAACCGGCGATCTCTTTGCTGGTGACGTAGGTCAGGGCGCGGTCGAAGAAATTGACATCATCCGGCGCGGCGGCAATTACGGCTGGCGCGTGTTGGAAGGCACGCGCTGCACCAACCTCGGCCCCGGCGCATGCAATAACAGCGCACTCATTCCGCCGATTTACGAATATCCGCAAGTCGGCGCGAATTGCGGCGGCTCGGTCACTGGCGGTTATGTTTATCGCGGCACGCGCAGCACGTTTCCCACGGGCGCTTACGTCTTCGCCGATTATTGCAAAGGGACGATTACGCAACTCAACAATAGCAACGGCGCGTGGCAAGCGCAGTTGTTGATGGATACGGCTTTCTTTGTTTCTGCTTTTGGCGAAGACGAGGCAGGCGAGCTTTATGTGCTGAGTTACGCGGGCACGTTGTATCGGCTGGTCAGTGCCGCGCCGCGCGCCTTGTCGAATGTGTCCGCCGCGAGTTTTGAAATGCGTACGATGCCTGAATCCATTGTGGCGGCGTTCGGCACCGGAATGGCGACGGGCACGCAGGCGGCTGCGACGGTTCCCTTACCTACGGCGTTGTTAGAGACGCGGGTTTATGTGCGTAATCCCGCCGGCACTGAAACCGAAGCGCAGTTGTTTTACGTCTCGCCGACGCAGATCAATTTCCTGATGCCGCCCAGCAACCTAACAGGGACGACGGTGATTACGATTGTGAGCGGCGCGGGACAGATTTCGCGCCAGACGATTTCGACGGGGCCGCTGGCTCCCGGCTTGTTCGCACTCAATGGCAACGGACGCGGTATCGCGGCGGCGGTCGCGTTGCGCATCAAGGCGGACGGTTCGCAAAGTTACGAATCCATCGCGCGCTTCGATCAAACCAGCAATCAATGGGTTCCTGTGCCGATTGAGCTGGGGCCGGAAACCGACCGCGTCTTTCTCGCCGCTTACGGCACAGGCTTTCGCTTTGCAGCGCTCAATCTGCCCAATGCCAATCGCGCTACGATTGGCGGTATGACGGCTGACGTCATTGCGCTCGGCGCGCAGGGCCAATTCGCAGGATTGGATCAGGTCAATCTGCTTATCCCGCGTTCGTTGATCGGACGCGGCTTAGTGGATGTCGTTTTTACGACGGGCAGTCTCACGGCGAATACCGTGCAGATCAATATCAGATAACAAGAGGTGAAGTAGAGCAGGTTCGGAACCTGCTCTACTCGTTTCAGCGAAACGTGATGCCTGCGCGAAAGCCGTAAAAGGGTCGTAAATCCGTATTCACCGGCACGTGCGTCCGAAACTCGAAGCGTGCGCCCAGCCGTTCTTTGAACCAGTAATTGACGCCGCCGCCTGCGTGAAAGCCGAATCCCACACCGTCGCCAAAAAAGGCCATTGGCCCGCCGCTGACAAAAGGCACGAGCTTGCCTTCGGCGTTGGAAAAATGATAGCCGCCATTGAGCGCCGCCAAGCCATACGTGCGGCCCCATTTCGCTTGCGGCGCATGCACGGTGAAATCGCCTCCCAGACTGGCCCCCTTATAAACCAATCCATCGCCGCCGATGCCTGCTGTCAATCCGCCCCCACTGTATTCATTGCCGAAACCGCCCACATAAGCGTACCCGTATCCTTTATGCTCACTGCCGCCGTAACTTTGCGCCGACGCTGCCGTGCTCAGCCAGACAACACAGAATAAACCCAAGCAAAGGATGAAGTGATAAGAAAAGTTCTTTTGCATAATTGCCTCCATAGTCAGTGAAACGGCTTGCGCCATTTCGATTGCGAGAGCAGTTGCAACAGCGATGCCACGCATGCCAGACCGTGAAAAAGGCGCTTTAGTTCAAGGGCCGCTGCCAGTTATGGCTGACAAGTGCAACAAAGAACCGACACTGCGTAAAAAGCGTTGTCGGGCGTAAATCAGCGTGTTACCGTGCGCGCCGTTCGCTCAAGTCGTGAAGCCCTTGCATCGGGTTTGGCATTCGGCTTCCGCCGCAACCCTTCGACAGAGAACCGATGCAACGCCTTTCATCCTTTTCATGTTTTCAGCTACGGGAGAATCGCATGAACAAACTTTTGACCATGGTTTTATGCGCGGCGCTCGCATTCGTCGCGTTGGCTCAAGATAAAACGCCGAAATCCTCCCCGAACAAAGAGGCTGATAAAGAAGCCGATAAAGCGTCAGCAGCAGCGTTGGCGCTCGAAAAGCAATTCAAGTTTCAGCAAGGCAAGGTTGATTTGAATAACGGCATGGCGACGCTCAACATACCTGCCGACTTCCGCTTTCTCGACGGCCCCCAGGCCAAGAAAATGTTGACCGACGTCTGGGGGAATCCGCCGAGCGAAGCCAACGTGCTGGGCATGCTGTTTCCCTCAGATATTCCACTCATCGCCAACGACAATTGGGGCGTCGTCATCACCTATGTCGACGACGGTCACGTAGACGACAAAGACGCCTCGATCATTGATCACACCGCGATGATGAAAGAGATGAAGGAAGGCGAAAAAGAAGAAAACGAAGAGCGCAAGAAAGCCGGTTACGAAGCCGCTTACGTGCTGGGCTGGGCCGAACAGCCGCGTTATGACGCGACGGCGAAAAAGCTCTATTGGGCAAAGGAACTCAAGTTCGGCGATGCTCCCGAAAACACGCTCAATTACGACATTCGCGTACTCGGTCGGCAAGGCGTGCTGTCGCTCAACGCGGTCGCCAGCATGGGCCAACTCAAAGACGTGAAGATGGATATGCAAGCCGTGCTGAGCTTTGTCGAATTCAACGCGGGACATCGTTACGCCGATTACAACGCGAGCACGGACAAGCTCGCCGCTTACGGCATCGGCGCGCTGGTCGCAGGTACGCTCGCCACCAAAGCGGGTTTATTCAAAGGACTGCTGGCCTTATTGCTGGCGGGCAAAAAGTTTCTCGTGATTGGCGTGATTGCGTTGGGCGCGTTGATCAAAAAACTTTTCTTCAGCAAGTCGTCGAGCGACGAATCTGTGGCGTAACGCGGTGGCGCAAGCTGCCGAGCTTGCGCGGCTCCGTCATTTAGCCCTTGTCTTGTCACGGACGCCTGAGGCCATCAGACATGGCACGGCGTCCGTCACCACAAAAGCGTTCGCTTGCCGGGAACGCAAGCTCGGCAGCTTGCGCCACCGTTATCATTGGCGCGGCTACGGGCTTCGCGTTACGATGCGGCTCCCCACTCATAACATTCAAAACCAAAGGGAGAAGCAACAATGAAGAAGACCTTTATGCTGGTTAGCAGTGCCGTTTGCCTGCTACTCGCGCTGATGGCAAGCGCGCAAGTGAATACCCAAACCTGGACGAAACTATTTGACGGCAAAACGCTCACGGGCTGGCAAAAGAAAGCCGTACACGACGGCAACGGCGGTGTCTGGACAGTCGAGAACGGCGTCATCGTCGCCAATCAGGAATCCGACCACAAAGGCGGCTTGCTCGGTACGGAAAAGCAATACAGCGACTTTGAGGTCGAACTCGAATTCATGGCCGACGACCCGGTTGATACGGGGCTGTTCCTGCGTGTGCGCCCGGACGGCATGGGTTATCAAGTCACGATAGACAATCACAAGACCGGTTTCGTCGGCAGCTTGTATGCTCCGGCAGCGGGCGGGTTCATCCAGCAAAACAAACTCTGGCGCGACTATTTCAAAGTAGGCAAATGGAATCGCTTGCGCGCCCGCATCGAAGGCCAGCCCGCGCACCTAACCGCGTGGCTCAATAACATCAAGACCATTGATTTCACTGATCGTCAGGAACGCTATCCGCGTTCGGGTTACATCGGCCTGCAAGTACACGGCGGACAAGGCGCGTGGGGCGACACCGCCCGCGCACGCTTTCGCAATATCAAGATCAATGAACTAAGCCAATAAAAAGCTCGCACATCCGAATTTACCGACGCCTTTGACGAAACCGTTCAGAAACCTGGACGAGCCTCAGCCGCTTTTTTCTCTCTCGTAGTGAGAACCTCAGCGAACTCATCTCCTCTTTCCTGTGGCTTACAAATTGCAAAAATTCAGCGTGATTTTGTACTCCTGCAACCATAACAAATCTACATTTTTCTAC
>JABFSD010000156.1 GCA_013140935.1 Acidobacteriota bacterium | reverse complement strand
GCTTCAGGCGAAAGATCATCCTGCAACGTAACGAGCGCGTCGTAATAAGCCGCGAGTTGCGCCGCGTTTTGAAAGTTCACATCGTCGCGCGGCGCGGGTTGCTGCGCTTGCAACGAATTGGCGACGGCAACAGCGAGTTCTTTTTGCGCCGCGTGCAAGTCCGTTGTCGTAACAATCGTTTTCTCAGCCACGAGCCGCTGGCCGCGTTCGTTGTCGAGCCAATAACGCACCGCGAGCTTTTCGCCTTGCGGTTCGAGTTCGCCCGCGAGCAAGAGGTTTACGCCCAACGGACGCAGGCTTTCCATCGTCACGGCCATGCGCGCGGGCAGCCGCAACTTTTCGGCGTAAGGCATGACTTGCACGCCCGGCACATCACGCAAGCGGGTTTGCAAGGCGACGGCGAGTTGTTTGCCGAGGCCGGGCGCTACGCCTTTTTCGGTGAAGGGCACGATCAACAATCGCTTTTCGCGCGGCATGGTCGGTGTGATTGCAATGGTCGGCGTTTTCGCTTTGAACCAGTTCAACCATGTACGCCGATAAACGAAGCCGCTCACAACCAAGACAATCATCGCGGTCACCAGCGCGTATTTGCGCCAGTGTCGCCAACGCGCGCGTTGCGTGAGCGTCTTTGACGTGGCACTCAACGCCTTGAGCGCATCGGTCGCTGAAGCCAATCGCTCTTCGCGTTTTTTGCGCAACGCCGCTTGCAACAACCGCCGCAACGGCGCGGGCGTAGCGGCGGGCAACAACGTCCAATCAGGTTCCTGCGTGCGAATCGCCTGCAACACTTCCTGCGTCGCCAAGCCCGCGAACGGACGCTGCCTCGTCAACATTTCAAACGCTACGCAACCGAACGCCCACAGGTCTGAGCGGGCGTCGAGCGTTTCGCCGCGCGTTTGTTCGGGACTCATATAAGGCACGGTTCCCGCGACGACGTGGCGTTCAGTCGAGAAAACTGCGGCGCGGGGTTCGGCGTCGGCGCGCGTCGTCAGTTCATCGCGCACCTGTTTCGCCAATCCGAAATCGAGCAGCTTTAACGTACCGTCAGGTGTGAGTTTGATGTTGTCGGGTTTGAGGTCACGGTGAATGACTTGACGCGCATGCGCGGCTTCGAGCGCGGCGGCCATCTGGCGCAACAGCGGCACGGCTTCGTGCAAAGGCAACGCGGCGCGTTGCAACCGCTGGCCCAGCGTTTCACCCGGCACGAATTCCATCACCAGATAAGGCGGACGCGCTTCGCAACGCAGCAAATAGGCTTCGGCGATGTTGGGATGATGAGCGAGCGCGAGCATGCGGGCTTCGCGTTGAAAGCGCGCGACGCGGTCGGCGTCTTCGGCGAAGCTACCAGGCAGAATTTTGATCGCTACGCGCTTGCCAAGTTGCGTGTCTTCGGCGAGATAAACGCGCCCCATCGCGCCGCTGCCTAGCAATTCGAGCAAACGATATTGATCGAGTTGCCGCGTCACTGTCGCCGCCGGTTGCGGATTCGTCTCACGCGCTGTGGCGGCATCGGCAGTTGAGCCTACGGTTGGTTGCGCATTCGTCGGTAAGGCAACCGCGACCGAACCCGTCGTAGCCGCCATCGTCGTCAACGCCGCCACCGGAGCCGCTTGCGCCAGCCAGGCTTGCAACATTTCGCGCAAGCCGTCGTCGCCGCCGCAAGCCAGCTCAACAAAGGCTGCGCGTTGGTCGGGCGCGAGCGCCAACGCTTCCTGATAAAGAGTTTCGAGCAGATTGAGACGTTCCTGATTCATAAACGCACGCGATGAATTTTCCACGCGGCGAGCCAAAGGGGAGAGTTCGCGCTACGGCAGTGGCTGTCTTGGTTTGTGAAATATGCGGTGTTGGGTTTGCTGATTGGTCACCCGCCCGGTGCTTGTAGCCCTGTCACCCGCCCAACTGCGGCGCATTATGCACAGGTCGCAAGGCATTGGCGAGCGATTCAATCATTCAGCCAATACACCGGCAACTATTGCGCTGGCATTGCAACGTGCGCGTGAGGCCGAGTAACTTCCGCAAGGTGATTTATGCGTTACATCCTATTGCCCATTAAAGACCTGACGCGCGCCAAACAACGACTGGCTGATCGGTTCACGCAAGCCGAACGAACTGAGTTGGCTTGGGCGATGCTCGAACATACGTTTGCCGCTGTCGCTGCCGTAAAAAACATTGATGGCGTCGCCGTTGTTACACTCTATCAACCGGCGATTGCTTTGGCCGAACGCTACGGCTTTGCCGCCATTCTCGAACGCGAACAAGTCTCGGAAAGCCATTCCGTAGATTTCGGTTCACGCGAGTTGACAGCGCGTGGCGTGAAAGCTGTGCTGCGGTTGCCACTCGATTTGCCGTTGCTGCAAACCGCAGACATCGAAACCATCCTGTCACACGACATGCAGCCTGCGCCCTCGTGTGTGATCGTGCCTTCGCGCGAAGGCACAGGGACGAACGCGATCTTGCGACGTCCGCCCGCGTTGTTTCCTTCGCATTTCGGGCAGAACAGTTTGCCGAAGCATTTGGCCGAAGCCGAAATAGCAAAAGCGCAATGTACGGTGATTGAACTGCCGCGCATCGCGCTCGATATTGATGATGCAAACGATGTGAGTGTTTTGTTGGCGACGGAAGACGATTCGCCCGTGCGGCAATGGCTATTGGCACACAGCATTCATGAGCGGCTAACGGATTCGGGCGCGTGAGTTTGCAAAGGCGCAAAGCTATCTGTGCCGAAGGTTTTTCTTTCAGCCTCATTTCGTCCAATGCAACGCCAGCACGCGAGGGCGCGTGCGTACCCAGGCTTACCGCTTCAGCAACGCCGTCCAGTTTTGCACCACCGTCAGCGGGCGCGTCGTCGCGTCTTCCAGCGGGCGCAGCAGCAGTATCTTCTGCCCGTCGGCGCTCACGTCGTACACGTAGCGGTTGTTGCGGCGGCCATAGCTGCCCACCTCAAAGAGCGGCACGGGCGTCCCGGTTCCAAAGTTCGCGCCCGTCTCAACCGGCACGGCCATCAGTTTGTCATCGGGCGCAACGTAGTACAGCTCCCGCCCATCGCGCCGCCAGCGGGGGAGCGTGCCGCCGCCTTTGGAAACGATGACTTTCCGCCCCGGCTCCGGGAAGGTTTGCACGTAGATTTCATCGCGCCCCGATTCATTCGATTGGTACACCAGCCAGCGTCCATCGGGCGAGACCTTGGCCCAACGCTCATCAAATGGCGTGGCCAGATAAGGCTTCGGCTGGCGGTCGCCAAACAGCGGCAGCAACCAAAGATCATTTGCTGTCTTTTCACCGGTTTTCCTGTAGACGATGTACTTCCCATCGTTTGACCAATCGTTTTGCAAGATGGCACGCGCGTCTTCCTTGAAGACCAATGCTTCTTTGTCATCGTTCCCATTCACCCCTTTTTGCCAGATGGCCGCGAAGCCTTTCCGATTCGAGTTAAAGGAAATCTGTTTCCCATCCGGCGACCAGAGCGGGTAAGCGTTTGAACTGGAATCGGAAGTCAGACGGTCAAACGTTTCGCGCACGAGGTCGAATGACCAGATGTCATTGCCGACTTTCTGCGGCTCAAACCGTTCGAGTATCACCTGTATGCCGTTCGGTGAGAGAGTCAACCAACGATAGTAGCCCGGCGCGCCGACCAGAGAAAGCTGCCTGCCGCTGCGATCAAACCAGACAAGCTGCGTATTCGGATTCCCCCCGCTTTGATAGATCAGCCATTTGTCCTCGCAGACCGACAAGGGGGAATAGTCAGCGGAGATGATACGATTCCCCTGCTCGGCCAGCGTGACGGGATCACCGCGAATGCTCCGCGCTTCGGCATCAAACCGTTGCGCCAGAATCTTCTCCCCGCGCATGAAGATCAAATACCCGGCAGTGGAGTATTCGGCATTCGTATCGGAGCGCAGCAGGAAGCTGGTTTGCGGTTGATCGAGCGAACCGAGCTTGATCCCCATATTCTCCGGTTGCGCCAACCGGACAAGGAACACAAAATGACGACCGTCGGGCAGAAATCGAGGAAAAGTATGTCCGATCTCAAGACGCGCACCATCCAGACTGGTGACCGGCGTCGGCACACCGCCTCTGTCTGACACCTGATGAAGACCAACGTTACCCTGAACCGGGGCAAAAAGAATGACGCCCGCGCTGTTCCACGTACCGCCGTGACCATTGTTCGCATCGCAGAGGATTTCGGGCGTGCCGCCGGAAGCCTCAATTCGTTTGAGCTTGCCGCCGCTGAAAAATCCGAGGTGGCGGCTATCGGGCGACCAGAAGGGAAACCGCGCGCCCTCTGTCCCCGGCACGCGCACCGGCTCCGGCGCATCCAGCGAGTAAAGCCAGATGTGATTCGTGCCTTCGGTGACGGCGGTAAAGGCAATGCGCCGCCCATCGGGTGAAAAGACCGGTGAGCCATTCTCCCCACTGACCGAGGCGGGCCAGGGCAGATAGGTGTAGTTGGCACGACTCTCCGCAGGCGCGCGGCGGAAGTACGCGATGACGAAGGGCAAAGCCGCGAGCAGCAACAGCGCCGCGACCAGCCACGCCAGCCGCACATTGCCGAACCACGACGCTTGGCGCACCGGCTCCGTCGCCGCAGGCAGCGCCGCCGCCGTTTCCAGCCGCGCGCCCGATGGCGTAGTCAGCGATTCCAGCGCAAAGCCAAGATCGCTCGCCGTCTGAAACCGCCGCTCCGGTTTCTTTTCCAAACAGCGCCGCACCAGCCGTTCCAACTGCGGCGAAATCTTCGCGTTCGTCTCGCTCAACTCCGCTGGCTCGTCTTTGAGAATCGCATTCATCAACTCGACCATTGAATCGCCCGCGAACGTCCGCTGCCCTGACAGCATTTCGTGCAAGATGATGCCGAAGCTGAAAATATCCGACCGATGATCCGTTTCGTGCCCGCGCACCTGTTCGGGCGACATATAGCCAACCGTACCCATAATCACACCCGGATTGGTCAACGGCTTCATCGTCTCGGCTTCTGAATCTACGCCGCCTGCCAGCTTCTGGGGCTTCAGCTTGGCGAGGCCGAAATCGAGAATCTTCACGCGACCATCATGGGTTATGAACAAATTCTCTGGCTTGAGATCACGATGGATGACGCCTCGTTCGTGGGCTGCGCTGAGTCCGGCGGCGACTTGCTGCGCGTAATCAATCGCTCGCTTCGGCGTAATCGCGCCTGCGTTCAGTTGTGCGCGCAACTCTTCGCCCGCGAGCAATTCGGCGACGAGGTAAGGCGCGCTTTCGTGCAGTCCGAAATCATGCAC
>JABFSD010000994.1 GCA_013140935.1 Acidobacteriota bacterium | reverse complement strand
CCATAAAACCTGCTGGCCGCCGTTGCGTTGGTCGTGCCCAGTTCGATCCAACAAAACGTGCCCGCTACGTGTTTGGTGATTTCCGCCATGATTTTGCTCTCCTTTGCTCTGCGTGTTTGCTTCTACGAATGGTACTTGTGCCGTTGGCGAAATGGTTCCATTTTGTCCCGTCAACGAAACAGTGAATATCAAAAAAAAGCCT
This sequence comes from Acidobacteriota bacterium, assembly GCA_013140935.1. Classification (GTDB taxonomy): domain Bacteria; phylum Acidobacteriota; class Blastocatellia; order RBC074; family RBC074; genus JACPYM01. Next base: position 5,078 of record JABFSD010000994.1, on the reverse strand, counting down.
GAAGCATGGATTGTCGGGCATGGGTTGGAACTGGCTGCTGTCGCCTGCGGCAGGTCCGCGACAGCAGCCAATCCATCACCCAGGCCGAAGACTGTGCGGTGGTGCTTCAGGAGGGAAAAGGCGTTAGCCGATTTTCAACACGCTTCGTTGCGTGCTGTCCCAAGCTGCGTCGCGCAACGAAACGTATAAATAAGATGCAATGTTTATAGGGCTTTTACACGACTCAAGCCAAAGCTAGCGCCGCGTACTTCCTCTGTCAGCCTTGCAGCCTTGCGAGAAAAACCCTGAACGCACAACCTCAGCGCCTTGAGCAATCACGTGCTTTTTCGGCTCATGCTGACGTTGTTGAATTGCTGTGTTGTAAAAAGTGATGCAACCGATTTCGACGGCGAGCGGCTTTTTGTCGTTGCGTTTCGCTCGTGAAACAGTGAGCGGATAATACGCCGACTTTAAAGTCTGCGCAAGAGGTTTTTTGAGAAAAGTTTCGTTAACGCAACAAGCGGAGAGCGACGCAGTGGTGTGCGCGGAAAGTTCATTGAAGGTTGAGAATTTGCTCCGCTTCGCAAGCTGACAGTATGATGCCGACACTTTGATTGCCAGGGTTGAGGAACAAGGCTAACAACGATGTTTTGCGCTACGTGCAATCTGGAATATCCCGATCATCTCAATTTCTGTCGCCGCTGCGGACAAACGCTGGTGCGGGCGCTGGGCGAACGTGTGACTGAATCGGTCTGCTGCACACGCTGCGGCGCGCGCGTCGTACACGGTGAAAAGTTCTGCCAGCATTGCGGCACGCGCGTCGCCAACGTCGCACAGGAAACTGTGGTCGGCGTGTGTGAGAACTGTAATTCCTATTGGCGCAGCGGCTGGCAATACTGCAAGACCTGCGGGGTCAACAGCGAACAAGCCTTGCAACTCAATGCAGCGGTGAGCAACCAGCCAGCGGCTGCGAAAAGAACTACGGCAGAAACAGAAATTTCAGCGGAGCGCAGTGAATGTCCTCACTGCTCGGCGGTGACACAAGCCTTTTCGCTTTTCTGTGACCACTGTGGAATGCGCCTGAGTTCGGAAGAAAAGAGTGCAGAAGAAAAGAAAAACCCAACTAAACCAGAAGCGGAAAAACCGGCAGTGCAGGCGGAAGTCGTAAAGGCCGGTGAAGATTCACTGAGCCGATTGGATGATCTGTTGCTTGATGATCCGTTGAGCCTGCCTGCGCGTGCTGCCGATGCAACAAATGGAAAAGGCGCGAGTGCACGATTACCGAATCAGGCGACTCGCAATGAAGCGTCGCGTCCGCCTTTGCGGTTAGTCGAAAAGCCGCGCGAGACCGAAGCCTTTACACACACGAGCCAGATTGGAACGATTCCCATAGTTGATATGGAAGCTCCGCCGCCCGTGCCGCAATCGTGGCGCGCAGCCATTGCACCTGTGACAGAAACGAATTCTCACGAGCTTCCCAAACCTGTGAAAGCTACGACGCAACCGCTTTCGCTGATCGTAGGTGAAACTGGACTTTCGCGCCGTCCGATGTGGCACGTTCCGCTGTTGCTAGGCGGCGTATTGCTCGGTTCATTCTTGTTGGTTGGTGTATGGAGAAAAGCGCAATCTGCAAAACCTGTAGCGACCAATACTTCAAACTCCGTCAGCAAACCGACAGCGTCAGTAAATAACCCAACAATTGCACCATCAGGCATGGTTTACGTGACTGGTGGAAAGTTTCAGATGGGACGAAATGAAGGTACTACGTCGGAACGTCCGTTGCGTGTGTTGGAAGTGAAGCCCTTTTTCCTTGATCGCACCGAAGTTACCAATCAGCAATACCTGGCTTTTGTCGAAGCTACGGCTCGTGCAGTTCCATCGCACTGGCGCGGAGGCAAGCCGTCGCCGAACGAAGCCAACCTGCCGGTCGTGAATGTTGCTTGGGAAGACGCGCGTGATTTTGCAACGTGGGCGAACAAGCGTTTGCCGACTGAAGAAGAGTGGGAGTTCGCCGCGCGCAGCACTGACGGACGGCTTTATCCATGGGGTAATGGGTGGGAGGCGAGCTTTGCCAATACGGCAGAGAGTCAGGCGGGCAAAATCGTCGAGGTCGGACGCAATCTCGCGGGAGCCAGTCCTTATGGCGTAGTGGATTTGTGCGGCAATGTGTGGGAATGGACTTCGAGCGAATTGCGCGCTTACGCTACGCAAGAGTTGTTGGAAGAAGGCGTGCGTGTGATTCGCGGCGGAGCCTTCGATTCGCCGAAAGAATATGCCACGACGACTTATCGCGGCGCGGTGAAGACCGGCAAACCTTACCCCAAGACGGGCTTTCGTTGCGCCAAAGACCTTCCTTAATTTCCCCCTTATCGTGATTGCTATGTTGAATCGCAAGTTGTTCATCACTGTCTTATGGTTAGGTTGTTTGGGCGTTGCCGCGTCGCACGCGCAAGATCCGAGTGGACGCGACCTAGAGAAAAAGGCACCGATCAAAACGGCTACGCCCAAGCCCGCTCCGCGAGCTACGCCAGTGATAAAACCGATTGTGACAAAGCCTGCCCAAGCGCCTGCTAAACCCAAAGCGAACAAAGCAATAGTCGCAACCAATAAACCCGCGACTCCGCCGCCTGCGCCAACGACGTCAAGACTGACGTTGACAGCCGTACCCAACGCGCAAATCGAAATCGCAGGAAGATCAAGCGGCGTAACCGGTGCGGATGGCAAGCTGGTTGTGAACGAAATTCCAATAGGTAGTCATTCGCTCAAGATTACGGCGGAAGGTTACGAGCCGTGGAGCGGTACGCTGGAAGCGAAAGCTGCCAATACTGATTTCAACGTTTCGATGAAGAAGCGCGCGATGACGGGTACGTTGGTTATCAGCGTCAATCAACCCGGCGTAGAAATTTTTATCAACGATAAGCTCAATGTGAAAAGCGTCGGAGGGCGTTCGATCACCGTCGAAGGATTGTTGCCCGGCACGCATCAGGTACGCGCCATCAAAGCGGGCTTTAAAGAATGGCGCGGTGTAACGCCGGTTAATGTCGGTGAAACTCGTCCGCTGGAAGTCACGATGGTTCCGGGTATCAGCCTAGAGACGGTGCGCGTAGCGGCAGGAGAATTCATGATGGGCAACAACAATGGCCCGAAAGATTCGAGTCCGGCGCATCCGGTTTCGCTCGGCGAGTTTGAAATCTCAACCCGCGAAGTCACCAATCAACTTTATAAAGCCTTTCTTGATGCGGCGAAACATCCGGCACCGAACCCGCAACTTTCAGGTTGGCAAAGCAACAACTTCCCTGCTGGCAAAGCCGATGCGCCGGTCACGGGCATCACGTGGGATGACACACAGGCTTTCTGCCAATGGCTTTCGCGCGAAGCGGGCGGCACTTATCGCCTGCCGACCGAAGCGGAATGGGAACGGGCTACACGATTGGTAGGCGGCACTTATCAAACCGTAAGTGTGGCGTGGGAATGGTGTCAGGATTGGTACGACCCGGAATACTACCAGCGCAAAGACCGTTTGAGTCCACAAGGACCTGCGCTGAAGCCGACAGTTAGCGTAAGCAGCAAAACGCCCGCAGGTCGTGTGATTCGCGGCGGCGCAACGAATGCCGCCGCCCGCGCTGTGCGTGTGTTCGAGCGTAATGCGATGCAGCCCGATACCGGGCGAAGTGATCTGGGCTTTCGTGTAGTGCGCGAGGCTTTCATTCGCTAAAGCGAGTTGTTATTCCTGCCGACACTACCGAATTTGAATTAATTCTGATCGTGAAATCGGCGTAAGGCAGCCCTTGCAAGGCCATTCAGAGTCGTTGCCTATCAAGGCGACAGTCCAAAATCTTTCCCCTTCAGTCATCGGTCGCTACTTATGCTGTTGGACAGGTTTCAGTTCAACACACGCAACACTACTGCAATCTGCTTGGTCGTCGCTTGCGCCGTGATGTCGCGCAGCGCGTCTTGCAGTTGCTGTTCGCGGACGCTGTGCGTGACCAGCACAATGGTCGCCGTGCCGTCCGCCGTGACGCCTTTTTGCGTGAAGCTGTGCAGGCTGACGCCGTGTTGTCCGAAGGCTTGTCCGAGATGGCCGATGACGCCGGGCGAATCGTGCGTTTCGAGGCGGATGTAATAACCGTTCGTCGTTTCGGCAATCGGATAGACGGGCGCGGCTTGAGAGCGAATCGGCAGTTGGAAATAACGCGCGAAGTCAGGATGTTTAAGTGCGTTCGATAAAGTCATCACATCGCCGACGACGGCGCTGGCGGTGGGATAACGTCCTGCGCCGGGGCCGAAGAGCATGATCTCGCCGACCGCGCTGCCGTTAATAAAGATCGCATTGTTGACGCCTTCGACGCCCGCGAGCGGATGGTGCAGCGGCACGAGCATCGGATGAGCGCGTACGTCAAGTTGGTCGCCGGTGCCCGGTTGCGCGAGACCGATCATCTTGATGCGATAGCCAAACTCGTTTGCCAGTTGAATGTCGAGATCGCTGATTGCTGTAATGCCCTGCCGGTAAATCTGGCCGACTTCGACCGGCGCTTGAAAAGCCAGCGAAGAGAGAATGGCAATTTTATAAACGACGTCGAAGCCTTCGATGTCGTTGGTCGGATCGCTTTCGGCGAAACCGGCGGTTTGCGCTTCGGCAAGGGCTTCGGCAAAGGGTTTCTTTTCCTGCTCCATTTTGGTCAGGATGTAATTGGTCGTGCCATTGATGATGCCGGCGACGCGGGCGATGCGATTGGCCTGCAAGCCGCGTTGCAACGTAGAGATCAACGGAATGCCTCCACCGACAGCAGCTTCAAAAAAGATCGTCGCGTTGTGCTGATTGGCGAGCGCGAAAAGTTCGGGGCCGTGTTTGGCGATGAGTTCCTTGTTCGCCGTGACGATGTGCTTGCCGTTCGTGAGCGCGCGTTTGACCACGGCATACATTGGGTCAACGCCGCCGACGACTTCGACGATGACTTCGATATTCGGGTCATCGGCGAGTTTGAATGGGTCGTCGGTGAGTTCAACCGATGACAAATCAATTTCGCGCGGTTTGTTGAGGTTGCGCACGGCGATGGAGCGCACGGCGAATTGCGGGTTATCGCGCAAGAGATTGACGA